>JBKJPI010000369.1:0-5214 GCA_046595235.1 Burkholderiales bacterium
AAGCCTTCGTCCTCATAAAAGGTGATAAGCGGTGGCGCATCTGCCGCGCGGTATGACGCAGTCTGTGCGGTCGCATACCCGCTGAAAGCCACGGCAACGATCGCAAAGGCCATTCTCGATATAGTGTTCATTGACCACTCCCGGTGAACGCCTGGCTAGAGACCTCGCGCTACATTTCGGCTCGAGACGAGTCAGGAAACGCTCGCATCATGCGGCATGGTGAGAGGCGTGTATATGCGCTGCTGCACCCAGCCCCCGATACTTGGCTATGTGTGCGACCGCACAGAAGCGCCCAGCCCTTGCTGTATAACTTCGCTCTGTCATTCTGTCGCTCCTCGTTCACCCGCAAGAAGGGGTAATAACCCCAAAAAGGAAAAAACATGAAGCATTCCATCCTGTTCGCAGCAGTTTTCGCAGCGCTCGCGTTGAGCGCCTGTAAGAAGGAAACCGTCGTTACAACAGCACCGCCTCCTGCGGTCGTTGCCGTTCCCGGCCCCGCCGGTCCTGCGGGCGCTACCGGGGCCACTGGCGCCGGTGCAACCGGCGCGACGGGCGCGACAGGCGCGACGGGCGGCACGGGCGCAACGGGTTACACCGGCGCCACCGGTTCTACCGGATCCACGGGATCCACCGGCTCTACCGGCGCAACCGGCTACACCGGCGCGACAGGCTCGACAGGCGCCACAGGCTCCACGGGCGCAGAGGGTATGCCGGGCGAGCGCGGCAAATCAGGCGACACGATTGTCGTAATCCCCGCGAAGTAATACCGCTGCATCGAGCGCTGGAGCTCGGAGAAAAAAGCCCGCGCAAGCGGGCTTTTTATTTTGAGCCCCTTGTGGGTGCTGCGGAGAGCGGCATCGATGAGAACGGGTGGCCACAATTACCGTTGAGTATGCTAAATGGGGGCCATATGGGTCATCGAGGGGCTGCAATGAAGGTATCGGTTCGACAGCTGAAGAATCGTCTGTCTGAGCATCTGCGCGCCGTCAGGAGCGGCCGCTCGATAATAGTGACGTCACACAACAAACCGGTGGCGCGGCTGTCGCCGGTGGCGATTGAATCGGCGAGTGGCATACAACGCCTCATCGATCAGGGATCGGCAACGTGGAACGGCAAGAAGCCGCGCGGCCCTGGACGTCGCGGACCTGTAAAGCTTCGCGGATCGGGCAAGACGGTGTCTGAAATGGTGCTCTCGGACCGCAGGTGATGCCGTACCTCGACACCTCGGGTTGAGCCGCCTCGATGCGGGCAGTTGAGCGCGCGGCCGCGGGCAGCGCGGGTCTCGCTCCGGTTCTCACGCCGCACGGTCACCTGATCCTCGCGCCGGCGGATGACGCGCCGCCGCTGGCTCCGGAGCTGGCACGCGGGCTCGCGCGCGCGTTCGCGCGCGGTGCCGGTCACGGGCTGTTGCGGCTCGGTGCCGACGAAGTGGGAACTGTGCTTCCGCCTGCGCTGCATTACTGGCGTGATTTCGCTTCGCGCTATGTGACCGCGGTCTGTACGCACCCCGGCTTCGACGAGCCGCGCGCCGCATCGCCGACACCGGCGCCGCCGCCGGAAGCGCTGCAGGCGCTCGCTGCAGGCGCGCCTCCGATGCGGGGCGCGGAATATCTCGATGACGGCGTGCTCGAAGCGCTGTGGGGCGCGCTCGATGCCGCGTTCCATGCGGAGCTGACCGAGTCCGGCGCCTCGGTGCAGGACTTTCTCAGGCAGCGCAGCCCGGCATGGAACCTTGTCGGCCGCGTGCACTTCAACCTGGCTGAGAACCGCAGCGACGAGGAGGCGCCGTTCGCTTTCCTGGCGACGTACACCCCGCGGCTCACCTCCGCGGCACGCGCCCAGCACCAGCCGCTGGGGCAGGCGTTGCGCGAGTACGCGGGCGCGAAGCAGCAGGAACGCCTGCTCGCGCTGCTGCTGCCGGTCCAGCGTGCGTCCGCGCAATGCCCGTGGTTGCGGGCGATGGTCGAATCCGGCGATGTCTATCATCCGCTGAGATGGACGCCGGCCGAGGCCTTCCAGCTGCTCACCGATACGCCGCGTCTCGAAGCGGCCGGGATCGTCGTGCGCGTGCCGGGCGCGTGGCGAGGAAGCCGCCCGCCGCGTCCCAAGGTTACTGCCACGGTCGGCGACAAGGCGCCCTCGGCGGTGGGCGCGGATGCGCTGCTCGATTTCCGCATGGAAGTCACGCTCGATGGCGAGCGGCTTTCCGCCGCGGATATCGCGAAGCTGCTCGCGGGATCGGAAGGCCTCGCGCTGATTCGCGGGCGCTGGGTGGAGGTCGATCGCGAGAAGCTCGCCCGCATGCTCGAGGAATTCCGTCGCGTCGAGGACGCCGCAGCGCGAGACGGCGTGAGCTTTCCCGAAGCGATGCGCATGCTGGCCGGCACGGCCGGCCCCGGCGACGATGCCGCCGAAGCCGATCGCGAATGGTCGCGCGTCGTTGCCGGGCCGTGGCTGGCCGAAACACTCGACGGGCTGCGCAGCCCCGAAGGGCTCGCGCACGTCGATCCCGGCGCCGATCTCAAGACGGTGCTGCGGCCGTACCAGCAGGTCGGCGTGCGCTGGCTCTATTTCCTGTACCGCCTGCGGCTGGGCGCATGCCTCGCCGACGACATGGGTCTCGGCAAGACCATCCAGGTGCTGGCGTTGCTCCTCGTGCTGCGCAGGCAAAGTCCGGCGAAGGGCCAGCCCAGCCTGCTGGTCGCGCCCGCTTCGCTGCTCGCGAACTGGGCCTCCGAGATCGAGCGCTACGCACCCCGGCTGGAGATCCTGGTCGCGCATCCATCCGCGATGCCGGCGAGCGAATTGAAAGCGCTCGATGCGGCGCGCCTCTCGCATCTCGACCTCGTCATCACGAGCTACGGCTCGCTCACGCGCCTGCCCTGGCTCAATGCAACGTCGTGGCGCCTGGCGATCCTCGACGAAGCGCAGGCGATTCGCAATCCCGGCGCACAGCAGACGCGCGCCGCAAAAGCGCTCCGCGCCGAGGTGAAGATCGCGCTCACCGGCACGCCGGTCGAAAACCGGCTCGGCGACCTGTGGTCGATTTTCGATTTCCTGAACCCGGGACTGCTCGGCTCGAGCAGGGAGTTCACCACATTCACGAGGCGGCTTGCAAGCCGGCCGCATAACGCATTCGCGCCGCTGCGCGAGCTGGTGCGGCCGTACATCCTGCGGCGCCTGAAGATCGACAAGGCGGTGATCGCCGATCTTCCCGACAAGACCGAGGTGAAGGCGTTCTGCCACCTCAGCCGGAAACAGGCGGCGCTCTACGAGCGCTCGGTGAACGAGCTCACCGAAGTGCTCGAAGGCAACGTCGCCGGCGTGCAGCGCAAAGGCGTCATCCTCTCGTTCCTCATGCGCTTCAAGCAGATCTGCAACCACCCCTCGCAGTGGCTCGGCGATGCCGCATGGGCCGAGGCCGACAGCGGAAAGATGGAGCGGCTGCGCGAGATCGCCGAGGTGATCGCCGCGAAGCAGGAGAAAGCGCTCGTGTTCACCCAGTTCCGCGAAGCGACCGTGCCCATTGCCGATTTCCTTGCGACGGTGTTCGGCCGGCCCGGCCTGGTGCTGCACGGCGGCACCGGCGTGAAGAAGCGCCACGAGCTCGTGCGCCGGTTCCAGGACGACGAGAGCGTGCCGTTCTTCGTGCTGTCGCTGAAGGCGGGCGGCTCGGGCCTGAATCTCACCGCGGCCTCGCACGTCGTGCATTTCGACCGCTGGTGGAATCCCGCGGTCGAGAACCAGGCGACCGACCGTGCCTTTCGCATCGGCCAGCGCCGCAACGTGCTCGTGCACAAGTTCGTGTGCCGCGGCACCGTCGAGGAAAAGATCGATGCGCTGATCGAATCGAAACGCCAGCTTTCGACGGATCTGCTGCAGGGCGGCTCCGAGCTCCCGTTGACAGAAATGAGCGACGATGAGATTTTGAAGCTCGTCGCCCTCGATGTGCGCGCCGCCGAGCCGTAAGACCACGCATGTTCCGTGACTACAAGCCGTATGTCTCCGCTGCGGAGCGCAAGCGCCGCGCCCGGCAGGCGCTCGACCGATTCCAGAAGAAAGACCCGGCATGCGCACCGGTGATCGTCGCGGGCCGCGCGATCGCTACTACGTTCTGGGGCAAATCGTGGTGCGCCAACATGGAGCGTTACAGCGATTTCTACAATCGGCTGGCGCGCGGCCGCACCTACGTGCGCAACGGCTCGGTGCTCGATCTCAAGGTCGCGCCAGGCGCCGTGACGGCGCGGGTGATGGGCTCGAGCGTGTATACGGTCGAAGTGAAGATAGCGGCCGTGCCGCAAGCGCGTTGGGAGGCCGTGTGCAAAAGCTGCTCGGGCGCCATCGATTCTTTGGTCGAGCTCCTTCAGGGCCGCTTCTCGCAGGGCGTCATGGAGCACATCTGCGCGAAGGAGACGGGGCTTTTCCCGTCGCCGAAAGAGATCACTTTCACCTGCACTTGCCCCGACTGGGCTTCGATGTGCAAGCACGTCGCGGCCGTGCTCTACGGCATCGGCGCGCGGCTCGATGAGAGCCCTCAGCTACTGTTCGCGCTGCGCAAGGTCGACGAGAAAGACCTGATCGCGACGGCAGGCAGCGGCCTTGCGGTTACTGAAAGCCGGCCGGGTGCGGGCAGGCGCCTCGACAGTGGTGATCTGAGCGCGCTGTTCGGCATCGAGATCGCCGCGGTTCCGCCCCCCGTCCGTCGTACAGCGGCAAAGAAGAAGACACCCGTCAAAGCCGCTGCAAAGCGCAGCGTCACAAAGCCACGGGTGCGCAGGAAAAAAACTGCGGGTTGATGTTAACCGTATGCGGCACCGTCCGCCGTCAGGCGATCGTGACAAAGAATGTTCGGGATCTCGCCAGCATGGAGCTGCGATTTCCCCAACTCCGGATTGTGACGCCCGAAGCACTGTCAAAGGAGTGAAGCATGGCCACATTGACTATCCGTATGCGGGACGGAACTCATGAACGTCTGAAGCGACTGGCAAGAGCACGGAAGGTGAGCGTCAATAAGCTCATAGAAGAATTCTCTATGGCTGCGCTCGTGGAGTTCGACGTCGAAACACGTTTTCTCGCGCGAGCGGCCCGAGGCAATGTAAAGCGTGGATTAAGACTCCTGGACAAACTCGGGCATGGCTCATCATTGCGCGCCCCGCGCACTCGCTCGGCCATGCCCGAGTTTGTCCAGGAGTCTTAATCCACGCTTTACATTGC
>JBKJPI010000578.1:0-4415 GCA_046595235.1 Burkholderiales bacterium
GGCACGGTGCTGGTTGGAGACCAGCAGACCGTGCGCGAGCACGCCAGCCACGCAGGCATGGGTGACGTGGGCCGCCTTCTGCGAGAGCTTCAGGCACCGTTGAGAAGCGCCGAGCTCGATGTTCTCGACGAGCAGAACCACGCGCAGTATTTCGAGCGCGACGAGCGGCACGACCTCGTGCTCGCCATCAACCCGGGCACGGCCGGTGCTGCTGCATTGGCACGGGTCATCGAACGCTGGGTCATGCATTTTCACGGTGCGCAGACGCGCGTCGAGCCCGTGCGCGAAATACCTGACGACGCGTGGGACTGGCACGTCGGCCTCGATGCCGAAGCGACCGCGATGCTGAACGACATTTATAATGGCGGTGAAGTCGATACAGAGCGTATGAAACGCATTATTGGTCTTTTTCGCATGGAATTCCTCGATCAGGCAGCAGTGCAGCCGGAGCTTCGCGGCGCGCCCGTCTTCCTCGGCCTTGCAATGACGACGGACGGGACGCTTCGCATGAAGCCGCAAAATCTCCTCATGAACCTCCCGCTCGCGAGACCTACATGAGTGTCGCGGCTGATCGGTGGGAGCGAATCGCCGCGTCGCGCACCGACGACGTGAGCCTTGCAGAAGGCGCGTTGCTCATTGCCGCAGAGGAATACGAAGGACTCGATGTCGACCGTTACCTCGAGCGCATCGATGAAATGGGCGCGGTGCTGCTGCGGCGGCTGCGAAGCGACATCAGCACCACCGAAGCGCTCATCGCGCTCAACCGTTATGTTTTTGAAGAGCTCGGTTTCAGCGGTAACACGGACGATTATTACGATCCGCGGAACAGCTATCTCAACGATGTGATCGAGCGCCGCGTGGGGATCCCGATTACGCTCGCAGTCGTGTACATCGAGATTGGTCGCCGCATCGGCCTTGCCCTTCAGGGTGTGTCGTTTCCGACGCATTTCCTCGTCAAATGCGTGCTTCGCGAAGGCGCGATCATCCTCGACCCTTACGCGCGCGGCGCGTCGCTGGGCGTGGACGACCTGCAGGCGCGCTTGCGGAGCGTCTCCGAAGGCCTCGAGCTCGACGCGACACTGGTTACAAGTCTCCTCACACCGGCCGCGCCTTCCGACATTTTCGCGCGCATGCTGAGAAACCTGCGGGCCATTCACCTTGAGCGCGGTGAGCACCTGAAGGCGCTGTGTGCGTCGAACAGAATATTAGCGCTCCAGCCCGATGCCGCTGACGAATACCGAGAACGGGGCGAGCTCTACGACAAGCTCGAGTGCTTCAGGGCGGCGCTCGCCGATTTCCGGCACTACCTGAAGATCAATCCGCAGGCCCGGGACAGCGAACGGGTCGCGCGCCGAATGGCCGAACTCGGGCCGATTGCTGCCCGGCTGAATTGATCGCCCTGCGGCACGCACGGAGCTGCCGCACGGGCAGTGCCGGGTCATGACGGGCGCTCAAAAAAACTCCACCGCGTATGTGCTGCTCACGCTGACTGCGCTCTTCTGGGCGGGCAACTGGGTGATTGCGCGCGGTATTCAGGGCCACATGTCGCCGATCGCCATGGCCTTCTGGCGATGGCTTGCAGCATTGGTGCTTCTTCTACCCTTCATCGTCGCGCCGATCTCGCGCGAATGGCGAACGGTCCGCCGCTCATGGAAGGTGCTTCTGGTTCTCGGCGTTCTCGGCGTCGGCGCGTTCAACACGCTGACCTACACCGGGCTCAAGTACACGACCGCCACGAACGGCGTCTTGCTCAACTCGGTGATCCCGATTCTCATCATCGCGATCAACGTGCTTTTCATGCGCGAGCCGCTTGGCGGACGTCAGGCTGCGGGCGTTGCCGTGTCACTGTCGGGCGTAATCCTGATCGTCGCGCGCGGCAATCCTGATACCTTGTTGCATCTGCAGCTGAACCGGGGCGACCTGTGGGTTCTCGCGGCGATGCTGTCATGGGCGATCTACACTGTCTGCCTGCGCTGGCGACCGCGCGACCTGTCGTCAAGCGCGTTTACCGGAAGCGTGATCGCGATCGGCGTGGTGGTGTTGGTGCCCGTCTTTGCCTGGGACTACGGTGCAGGGCATCGCACGCAGTGGAGCATCGTCACCGGCTCTGCAGTTGCGTACTTCGCGGTCTTTCCATCCGTGCTCGCCTATTTTTTCTGGAATGCAGCGGTAGCGCGGGTCGGGGGCGAGCGGGCGGGAACCTTCCTGTACCTCATGCCGCTCTTCGGCGCGATGCTCGCGTGGCTCTTTCTGGGCGAAGTGCTCGCGTGGTACCACTGCGCAGGCGCGATACTCATTTTCTCAGGCTTGTACATGGCCTCGCGCAACGCGCGTGAGGTGCGGCATCCCGCGGCCTGAGCTGAACCTGCGTCAGTTGCTGCATAGTATGATCCGGCATTAGGAGAAACGCCTTGGATCCGTACGTGGTGTGGATACTGACTGCGATCGCACTCGTAATCGTGGAGCTGCTTACCGGCACGTTCTTTCTACTGGTGCTTGGGGTTGCGGCCACCGGGGGGGCCGCACTCAGCTACCTGGGCTTGCCGTTGTGGGCTCAGGCGGCGTTTGCAACGCTGATCGCTGCACTCGGCGTAGGGTTCGTGCAGCGCTATCGCACGCGTGCGAAAACCTCCGGCAGTATCAATGCGATCGACGTCGGTCACCGCGTAACGCTCGATTCGTGGGTCAACGAGAGCGAAGGCCTCGCCCGCGTGCAGTACCGCGGCACGCTGTGGGACGCGAAGATCCTCGGCGAGCGCGGCACAGGTAACACGTTTTATATTCGTGGCGTAGACGGCAGCACCCTCCACATTGCTCCGGAACGCTAGGCTGCCCACCGCCGTCGCGAGGCCGGCAGGCAACCTGCCCAAAGGGGATACCATGTTCGTAAAAGTCATCGCGATCGTGATCGCAACGATAGGACTCGCACTTACCGACTACCGAGGTTATGCGATCCCGTTCTTCCTCATCGCACTCGGTGTGACCTTCGTCATCGAATCGATACGGGTGGTGCCGCAGCAAAGCGCCTGGGTGGTCGAGCGGCTCGGAAAATTCCATGCGACGCTGGAGCCGGGTCTCAACGTAATCATTCCTTTCATCGATCGTGTGGCTTATCGGCACTCGCTTAAGGAAGTGCCGCTCGACGTATCGGAGCAGGTGTGCATCACGCGCGACAACACGCAGCTCGGCGTCGACGGGATCATCTACTACCAGGTCACCGATCCGCGGCTTGCGTCTTATGGCGCCTCGGATCCGATCGGCGCGATCACCCAGCTCGCACAGACGACGCTGCGGTCGGAAATCGGGAAGATGGAGCTCGACCGCACTTTTGAAAGTCGCGACGAGATCAACAGGCAGGTGGTCGCGGTTCTGGACGAAGCCGGGCGCACGTGGGGGGTGAAAGTGATGCGCTACGAGATCAAGAACCTCACGCCGCCGGAAGCGATCCTGCGCTCCATGCAGGCGCAGATAACCGCCGAGCGCGAGAAAAGAGCGCTCATCGCAAAATCAGAAGGACAGCGGCAGGAAGAAATTAACCTGGCCGACGGCGAAAAGCAGGCGTTCATTCTCAAGTCGGAAGGTGCGAAGCAGTCGGCGAT
Source organism: Burkholderiales bacterium (assembly GCA_046595235.1). Lineage (GTDB taxonomy): Bacteria > Pseudomonadota > Gammaproteobacteria > Burkholderiales > SG8-41 > JAQGMV01. The sequence goes on from JBKJPI010000578.1 coordinate 3,600, forward strand.
CAATAACGCACAAGGTGACGCGCAGGCCCTCGAGCTGATCGCGCAGGCGACTGCTAACGCGGTGAGAATGGTTGCGGACGCGCTGAGTCAGCCGGGCGGGATGAGTGCCGCGAATCTGAAGGTGGCTGAGCTGTATATCGGCGCGTTCGGCCAGCTTGCCCGCACCAACAACACACTGATCGTGCCGAGCAATGTGTCGGACATTGCGGGCCTTGTAGCGAGCGCGATGACCGTGCTCGAAGGCGCGCGGAAAGGCGAGGTGGTTAAAGCAGGAACCTGACTGCGGCGCGCCAGGCGCGCCACAGAACGTGCTTACTTCAGCGGCTCACCAAGTCCAAGCGCAGAGCCATCCGTTCGCATCGCCACAGTGCTTGCAAATCCAGTGCTGGAGCTCGTGGCCTTCGCGGACCCCTTCAGAGGCATCGCGCGCGCTTCCGAATAGGTGGACTGCAGCGGCGAAAGCATCTCACCGTGCACCAGAATAGTGCCGTGGTCGGTGGCTTCGAACGTAGTGGGGTAGGTCGCGACGCGCGGTGTCAAGCGTTGTGCTTTGGGTGGCGCGTCGAGGAATTCCCGGTCCGGCGGCGGCGAACCGTCATAGATGAGATTGCGCCGGCGTTGCAGATACGCATCACGGACAAACTCATACGGGTCGAGCGCCGCGGTTTGCAGAACGTTGCTTGCGTCGAGGAGCTCTGAACGCCGGTTCACAATGCGCGTTCCCCACAGCTGGTTGCGGCTGCGCGTCGGATCGATGTAAGACACGATGTCCGCTTTGTAGTCGACGAAGCGTCCCACGACGTCACGCCCGTTGCT
>JBKJPI010000602.1:0-5056 GCA_046595235.1 Burkholderiales bacterium
AGCGTGGCTTCGAGGGTTGCGCGCGCCTCCTGTGGCGTCGCGAGCACGCACGGTCTGCCCATGCAAAGATAATCGAGCCACGCGCGGGTTTCGTTCGCGATCGGCCCCCAGAACTCCCCCAGCGCCCAGTCCCCTGGCGTGCCGCTCTGCAGGAACACCATGTTCACCGTATGGTCCGGCAGGTAAACGTGCGGAATGCCTTTCTCACTGTACATGAGCTGATCCGTGTGATCGTCGTCGAGAATCATCACGCCCTCCGTGCCGAGTACTTCGACCCGGGCAGCATGACCTAATGCGGGGTACTTTTCGGGCAGCGCGTAGCCGATGCCGAGGTTGATGACCGTGCCGTCGGCGTAAGTAAGAATCGCGTAAGACAAATCCGTCACTTCATGACCTGCGGCCTGCAGCACCCCCATCTGCCCGCGCGCATAGACTTCGACGAGCCGCTCGCGGTCGAGCAGCCAGCTCATGAGATCGACGTAGTACGTCAGCGCATCGACGACCGGCGTCGCGTGCGGATTGCGGCTCAGCATCGCCAGCGCCTGCGAGCGCGAGTTGAAGACGCGCGCGGCACCGCCGACGGCTTTACCGATACGCCCCTGAATGATCTGCTCTTTCGCTATCAGATAGCGGTCCTTGTAGCGGCGACTGTAGCCGACGCGCACATCCGCGCCTGATTTCGCGATCGCCTGGAGCAGGCAGTCGGCATCCGCGAGGGTCAGCGCCAGCGGTTTCTCGACAAGAACATGCTTGCCGAGCTCGATGGCTTTGAGAATCGGCGCAACGTGCTCGCCTTCGCTGGTGGAAACGATAACCGCCGTCACTTCGGGACGCGAAATGACCTCTTCGTTGCTGGCGCTGTGCAATTGGGCTCCCACCGTATCACCGAGCTTCTTCGCCGCCACCGGGTTCTCGTCGGAGACAGCGATGAATTGCACTGCGGGATGGGCGGACGCGAGTCGTGCGCGCAGCGCGCCGATGCGGCCCGCTCCAACGATGGCAAGGCCTATGGGTTTGCTTTGGATGGTTTCCTCCCTGACTCGACGCTCGTAAAGACGAACAGCTCTAGCGGCGCACCTTCCGCGTTTTGGCAACCGTTTTGACTCGCGGCTTGCTCTGAAAGCGCTCGAGCGCCTCGCGCGCGAGGCGCGTTCCGCGCAGCGCCGCCGGAAAGCCGCAATACACCGCGGCCTGCATGAGGATCTCCTGAATTTCCTCGGGCGTGACGCCGTTCCTGAGCGCCGCCTCGACGTGCAGCTCGAGCTCTTCCGGTTTGTCGAGCGCGATCAGGAACGCGATGTTGAGCATGCTGCGGGTTTTGTGCGGCAGCCCGGGACGCGTCCATACGAGACCCCACGCACGCGTTGCCATCTCCTGCATCGGCCGCGTGAAGTCGCTTGCGTCCGCGAACTGGCGGTCGACGTACTCGGCGGTGAGCACCTGCTTGCGCACCTTCAGACCTGATTCGTAAAGATCGTCTTTCCGTGATTTCGCTTTCATTTATTTTTCCTCACTTGAAGTCGGAGCGCATCACTCCGGTTTGATCCCTGCTTCCCGGATGACCTTGCCCCACTTCCCGATTTCGGACTTGATGTATCCGGCAAACTCGGAAGGCGTACCGCCGACCGGCTCGAAGCCTTGCGCCATGAGCCGCTCGCGCGCATCGCCCGCGTTGAGGATCTGCACCGTCTCCTTATGCAGCCGCGCGACGATCGCAGCCGGCGTTCGCGCGGGCGCGAGAAGACCATACCAGGTCGATGCCTCATAGCCTTTCACGCTTTCGGCGATCGTCGGAAGATCCGGCATTGCCTGCGACCGCTTATCGGTCGTCACCGCAACCGGACGCAGCTTCCCGGATTTAACGTGCGGCATTGCCGCGGGCATGGTCGCGAACATGATCTGCACCTGCCCTGAAATCGTGTCGATGAGCGCCGGGCCCCCGCCCTTGTACGGGATGTGCACCATATCGACTTTCGCGAGGATCTTCAGAAGCTCTCCGGCAAGATGGGAGCTGCTGCCGACACCCGCCGACGGAAAATTGAGCGTGCCGGGCTTCGCCCGCGCGAGCGCGATGAGGTCCTTCACCGTCTTCACCGGCACGGCGGGATTCACCACGAGAATGTTCGGCGTGATTGCAACGAGACTCACCGGCGCAAAATCCTTGATCGGATCGTAAGGGAGCTTCTGGAAAAGGCTCACGTTGATCGCGTTGGGCGCGACGTTCCCCATCAGCAGCGTGTAGCCATCGGCGGGTGAGCGCGCAGCGAGCTCGGTGCCGATGTTGCCCGTGGCCCCGCCGCGGTTATCCACCACCACGTTCTGGCCCAGCGTTTCAGTCAGCTTCTGCGCCATGAGACGCCCCACGATGTCGGTGCCGCCACCCGGCGGATACGCAACGATCATCCGCATCGGCCGGCCTGGATAAATGTCAGCTGAATGAGAGGCGCCGCTCGACGCTGTCAGTAGCAGCATGAGGCCTGCTGCCGCGAAAGGCGCGGGCCCTCGAAATTGCCTAATCAACCTGAACATTCGCATCCTTGACGACTTTCGCCCACTTCGAGATTTCGCTTTTCATGAATTTCGAGAGCTCTTCGGGTGTGCTTCCAATCGGCTCGATTGCTGCGCGACTCAGGACCGACTTGAATTCCGGATGGCTCGCTGCCCGAAGGATCTCACCATTGAGTCGGGCTACGATCTCCTTCGGCGTTCCCGCCGGCGCGAGGTAGGCGTACCACACGCCAGCGTCGTATCCCGGGATGCCGGCTTCAGCAACGGTCGGAATGTCGACTCCGCTCAAGCGCTTCGCAGTACTCACACCGAGTGCACGTATGCGGCCACTGTCGATGTGCGGCTTTCCAGCGATCCACGTCGAAAACAACACCTGAACGTTTCCTGCAAGGAGATCGACCAGCGCGGGACCGCCGCCCTTGTAAGGGATATGCAGCATCTTCACTTTCGCCATGCTGTTCAGAAGCTCGTTGGCAAGGTGGCCGCCGCTGCCGTTGCCCGAAGACGCGTAAGTAACCTGCCCCGGCCTTGCGCGCGCGAGAGCGATCAGATCCTTCACGGTCCTGACAGGTAAAGAGGGATGGACGACGAGCACATATGGGCCGCTGGCAAGAAGCGTGATCGGCTCGTAATCCTTGATGGGATCGTACGGAAGCTTCTTGTAAAGCCCGGGATTGACGGCGAGCTGCGCCGTGAGCGCGAAGACGATGGTATGACCATCCGGCGGTGCCTTGGCCGCGACCTCCATCCCGATATTGCCGCCTGCGCCACCCCGGTTGTCGATGATGACCTGTTGCTTCAGGTTTTCACCAAGGCGCTGAGCGAGTGGGCGCGCGATCGTGTCAGAACCACCGCCGGGCGGATAAGGCACGATGATCCGTATGGGTTTTGACGGAAACGTCACCGCCTGGGGATACGCGATGGCAGGGGTGAGCGCGAGCGCCGCACAGACCATCACGCACCTCGACATGCTGACTCCTCATTGTTATGCGGTAACTTTTGAACCATCGAGATCGGTAGTCCATCCGACCGCATGCCGTTCTATAGCTTTTCCAGATCGGTTGCACGCGCCTTGAGCGTCCGGTCGTCTTTCAGCACCGCCTTCGCAATCTTGTGCGTCGGCGTGTGCGGCAGTTCGTCCACGAAAAGCACGTAACGGGGGACTTTCTGCGGCGCCAGATGCTCGCCGCACCATTGTGCGATTTCCATGGCCGATACGCTGTGGCCCGGCTTCAACACCACGGCCACGAGGATATCGTCCTCCCCCAGATCTGCAGGCACCGGGAGCGCTGCGGCTTCATGTACCCCAGGATGCGAGCCAATCACGCGGTCGAGCTCGGCACCGGCTATGTTTTCGCCGCGCCGCCGGATGATGTCCTTCTTTCTCGACACGAAAAAGAAGTAGCCGTCGTGGTCGCGCCTCACGAGATCGCCGGTCCTGAACCATCCGTCCTCGAAAGACGCCGCGGTCTGTTCAGGATCCCTGAAATAACCCTGCATGACGATCGGCGTTTTCACGAGAAGCTCGCCGACCTCGTCGGGTCCGGCATCCGTGCCATCGTCGCGGACGACACGAGCCTCGGCCCAAGGTCGCGCAGGGTCCGGGTGACGGCCGATCGGCCCCATGCTCCCGGGTTTTCGCAGGCCTTCGATGGGATTGCAGGTAACGCCGGGAATTTCGGTCATCCCATAGCCGCCGATGAGATGCGGCACCATGAACTCGTCACGGAAAACCTGCTCGACGCTGTGCCGCACGCCATACACCGCGCGGAGCGTGTGCTCCGACCGGAATTCCGAGCGGCTGCGATTGGAAAGGATGGTGCCGATCGCTTCGATGATGTTGACTTCGGTTGCCCTGTAGTCGACGGCCACCTGCCAGAACGAGGCGGCGGAAAAGCGCGGCACGATGATCATGCTGCAGCCGGCGGCGAGCGATCCTGCGACCGAATAAAAGAGTGCGTTGATGTGAAAAAGCGGCAGTACGATCATCACGCGATCGTTGCCCTGAAGGAAGACCCGCTGCACGAAAGCCTCACCGCCGCTCACGAAGTTTCGCTGACTGTGCATCGCGCCTTTTGGAAATCCCGTGGTGCCGGACGTGTATACGATCAACACCGTGTCATCGGCGTTGACGTCCTCCGGAAGCGACTGCAGGGGCGCGTTCGCAGCTGCTGAGTGAAGCGTTGCCGCGCCGTCGGATGCACCGTCGAACGCGAGAAACCACGGCGTCTCTCGCAGGGCCCCGGCGGCTTCGCGCGCCACGCTCATGGCTTCACTGCTCGCGACGACACCACGCACTTCGGCGTGCTGCAGAACGTACCGTGTTTCGTGGACGCCGAATTCAGGATTGACGGGGACCACGATCGCGCCGATACGCGCGACCGCGAACAGCATGAGCACATGAGCGTCGCTGTTGCGGCCCATAACGGCAATGCGATCGCCTTTGACGATGCCCCGCACAAGGAGCAGCGAAGCAATCCTCACCACTTCATCGTCGAACGTCTTCCACGTCCACATGACATCCTGGTACAGCACGAACGCACGCAGC
>JBKJPI010000627.1:0-4136 GCA_046595235.1 Burkholderiales bacterium
AGCCGCTTCGAGTCCTGGCCGCCTCCGGGCAGCTGGGTTACGGAATCCCGGACGCCGCCTTTGCAGAGGGATTGACGCGCAAGCCGCACTTCATCGGAGCCGACATGGGCTCGATCGATCCCGGGCCGTATTACCTCGGCAGTGGAAACATGGGAACCAGCGAAGCGGTCACGCGCGAAGATTTGCGTAAGGTTCTGCGAGGCGCGCGTGGGCATGGGCGTGCCGCTCATGCTCGGAACTGCCGGCTCAGCAGGCGCTGCACCCCATCTCGAGAAGACGCTGGCCATGGTGCGTGAGGTCGCGCACGAGGAAGGCCTGCATTTCAGGCTCGCGTCGATCCGCGCCGACATGCCGCGCGATCTCGTCAAAAGCGCGATCAAATCCGGACGGGTCACGCCGCTGGGCGCGATCCCGGACCTGACCGAAGAGGACGTCGATGCGTCGAGTCACCTTGTCGGCCAGATGGGCGTGGAAGCTTTTCAAAGGGCGCTTAATGCCGGGGCGGACGTCGTCATCGCAGGCCGCGCATGCGACACCGCGGTTTTCGCCGCGATCCCTGCGATGCTGGGTTATCCCATGGGCCCGGCGATGCACATGTCTAAGATCATCGAGTGCTGCTCGATCTGCACCACGCCCGGCGGCCGCGATGCAGCGCTCGGGACGCTCGACACGGAAGGCTTCGTCATCGACAGCATGAACCCGATTCGCAACGCCACGCCAATGTCCGTTGCCGCGCACAGCCTGTATGAGCAGAACGATCCCTATCGCGTGATCGAGCCGGAAGGTGTGCTCAATACCGAGGCGGCGCGCTATGAAGCGCTCGATGAGCATCGCTGCCGGGTCGCGGGTGCGCGGTGGGAGCCTGCGACGCGGTTCACTGTGAAGATCGAAGGCGCAATGCGTGTGGGCGAGCGCGCCGTGGTGCTCGCCGGGTGCGGCGATCCAAGAGCGATCGCCGCGATGAAGGACACCCTGCATGCCGTTGAAAAAACGGTCCGCGAGCTCGTGAGCAAGGCCGTCCACGGCAAATTTCAGCTCTTCCACCGCGTCTACGGCATTGACGGCGTCTTCGCATGGCCGGAACCGCCCAACCCGCTGCCGCGCGAAGTCTTTGTAATGGTCGAGTGCATAGCCGATAGCGCAGACGATGCCAAGTCCGTTGCGACCGTCTTCAAACAGTTCCTCATGCACCACGGATTTCCAGGGCGCATCTCGACCGGCGGCAATCTTGCGTTTCCCTTCACGCCGCCCGAAGTACTGACCGGCACCGCGTATCGCTTCAGTGCCTATCACGTGATGGAAGTCGATGCACTGGAACCGCTCTTCCCGGTCACGATCGAAGACATCTAATTAACCGATTCGCCCGACCCACAGGCCCCGAATGCGCACAGTGATGCAGCCCGGCTCATGCTTACGAAAGACCGTTTCAGTGATTTACGCCACGGTGGTGCTCGCGAGCGGCGCTAGCGCATTCGCACAGACCCCCAAGCCTGCGGCCGACTATCCCGTGCGTGTGGTGCGCTGGGTCGTGCCTTATCCGCCCGGTGCGTCTAACGATGTCGTGGCCCGCGTGCTCGCGCAAAAGCTCTCACAGGTCTGGGGCCATCAGGTCGTCGTGGACAATCGCAGCGGCGCCGGCGGTCTGATCGGAGCGGACATCGTCGCCAAGGCTGCGCCCGATGGCTACACGCTGCTCATGACGAATCCGGGCTCGAATGCCATCAACTTCGCGTTGCGCGCGAAGACGCCTTACAAGCAGGAAGATTTTGCGGAAGTGATTCTCCTCGGCTGGTCACCGATCATGATGGTGACAAGCGCAACTTTTCCGGTGACCGGCGTGAAGGAGCTGATCGCGTTGGCGAAGGCGAAGCCGGGCCAACTCTCGGGGGGCTCGTCAGGGATCGGCGGAAGCAGCCATCTTGCGCTGGAGCTTTTCAAGATGCTCGCCGGCGTCGACATCCTGCACGTCGCTTATAAGGGCGCGGCGCCTGCCATCGCGGACATGGTCGGGGGTCAGGTCACGATGATTTTCACGACACCTGTTACAGCGCAGGGGCTGATCCAGGCCGGCAAGCTCAAGACGATCGCGGTCGCGGGAACGAAACGTCTGCCGATCTATCCTGACGTGCCCACGACGTCAGAGCAGGGGTTGCCGGGATTCGACGTCATGATCTGGTTCGGGGCGTCGGTGCCTGCGCGCACGCCGCGGCCGATTATTCAAAAGCTCAATCGGGACATGCAGCAGACGCTTCAGGCGCCCGAAGTGAGGGAGCGCTTCGCGGCCCTGGGCCTCGAGCCCGAAGGCGGCAGTGCGGAACGCTTTACAGCATTGATCAAGGAAGATATCGAACGCTGGCGCAAAGTGGTCAGGGCGGGGAACATCAAAAGCGACTGATTCGTCGTCAACGCCTGTGCTTGCCGATCTTCCAGCCGTGTTGAGCGACGTGCTTTTCCGCGGTTGCCGCAGGTTCGTCCTCCAGCGGCGTTGCCATGGTGTCGTTGAAGCGGTTCATGAATCCGAAGAAGGCGACAAGCGCCGTGATCTCCACGATCGCGCCTTCGCTCCAGTGCTTTTTCATTCGCTCGAACAATTCGTCGCTGACATCGTTCGGCTGAGACGCGGCCGCAATTGAAAATTCGAGCGCCACGCGCTCCGCTTCGGCGAACAGCGGGCTCGTTCTGTATTCCCACACCTGGGCGAGCTTTGCTTCGTCGATGCCGGTCCGGAGCGACGCTCCGGCGTTATGCGCCATTCAGTAATGGCAGCCGGCGGTGCGCGCGACGACATACGCGAGCAGGCGCTTGAAGCCGATGCTGACTTCGCCTTCCGCATCGAAGACTGCGCTGCTCAGCGCGCGTAATGCCTGCACGATCTTCGGTTTGCGCTGCAGTATGAGCTGACTGTTGGGCACATAGTGGCCCGAAGCCTTGTGCTGCTCGAACACCTGTGTGAGCTCGGGAGCCGAGCCGATCGGAAGCGGGTCAAGACGCGCCATTGAAGTCCTTTGAAATTGAGTATGGAAAAAAGTCCGGTCAATCCACCTTGGCGCCGGCCTGCCTGGCGACTTTGCCCCATTTGGCAATTTCGCGCACGATAAAAGCGCCGAATTCCTCCGGACTGCTCGCCACCACTTCGCCGGCTTCGGCCGCGAAACGCTCCTGCACGTCGGGCGACCGGATAACGCGCACGAGGTCGGCGTGGATTCGCTGAATCAGGGGTGCAGGCGTGCCGGCAGGAACCAGCACGCCGTACCAGGTGGTCATCTCGTAGCCCTTGAGGCCCGACTCCGAGACGGTCGGCACCTCCGGAATCACGCGGCTGCGCACCGCGCCGCTCGTCGCCAGTATTTTCAGACGGCCCGCCCGCACGAGGGGCAGGCCCGCGGGAACGGTGCCCATGTAGAGTGAAATCTGGCCCGCCATTACATCGACCATTGCCGGCGGCGCGCCGCGATAAGGCACGTGCAGGAGCTGCGTGCCCGACATGCTCGCGAACATTTCCATCGCAAGGTGTGCCGCGGATCCGTTCCCCGGCGTGCCATAGCTGATTGCCCGCGGGCGCGCGCGCGCGAGCGTGATGACGCCCTTCACATTGTTCGCAGGCAGTGAAGGATGTGCAAGGAGGATGAGCGGCGCCGACAGGATCTGCGTCACCGGCGCGAAATCCTTTACCGGGTCGTAGGCGAGCTTCGAATAAACGCCCGGCGCCATCGCAACAAATGAAGACACGCCGAGCACCAGCGTGTAACCATCGGCCGGCATCCTGGCAGCCACGCCCATTCCCAGGGTGCCGCCGCCGCCCGCACGGTTGTCAATCACGACCGGCTGACCCCACAGTTCCGAAAGTTTAGGCGCGATCGCCCGCGCGATCAGATCTCCGGCCCCGCCTGCAAGAACAGGGGCGAGCCACCGGACCGGCTTCACCGGATAGACATCTGCTGCGGCACTCGCACCCGACATCATCGATGCGGCTGCAAACCAAAGCGCGTAGCGCACCAAAGCCATTACTCCGGTTGTATCCCCGCGCGCTTCGCAACGTCGGTCCACTTGACGAGCTCCTGCTGAAAGAAAGCCGCGAATTCGGTAGGCGAGCTGCCGACGATTTCGGCGCCCTCGGCGCCGAGCCGCGACTTGAG
>JBKJPI010000675.1:0-2721 GCA_046595235.1 Burkholderiales bacterium
AGTGAAGGCCGACATGGAGGACCCGTCGCCCATGGACCGCCTGGTGTGCGGCGACGTGGGTTTCGGTAAAACCGAGGTCGCACTTCGCGCCGCGTTCGTCGCGGTCTCGGATGGGAAGCAGGTGGTCGTGCTCGTGCCGACGACGCTTCTCGCCGAACAGCACTTCAATACCTTCTCCGATCGCTTCGCGGACTGGCCGGTGAAAATTGCGGAGTTTTCGCGTTTCCGCTCGACTCAGGAAACGAATGACGCGCTGAAGGGCATCGCGGAAGGCCGCGTGGATATCGCGATCGGGACGCACAAGCTGCTCCAGAAAGACGTGAAGTTCAAGAACCTCGGTCTCGTGATCATCGACGAAGAGCATCGCTTCGGCGTGCGGCAGAAAGAGCGGCTGAAGGCGCTGCGCGCGGAAGTCGACGTGCTCACGCTTACCGCGACGCCGATCCCGCGGACGCTTGCGATGTCGCTCGAAGGCCTGCGCGATTTTTCGGTCATTGCCACGGCGCCGCAGCGGCGGCTGGCAATCAAGACGTTCGTCTCGCGCCACAGCAAGGCGTTGATCCGCGAAGCGGTATTGCGGGAGCTGAAGCGCGGCGGCCTGGTGTACTTCCTGCACAACGAAGTGGATTCGATCGGGCAGATGGAAGAGACACTGGCTGCCCTCCTTCCGGAAGCGCGCATTCGCGTAGCCCACGGGCAGATGCGGGAGCGCGAGCTCGAGCACGTCATGCGTGACTTCTATCAGCAGCGTTTCAACGTGCTTCTGTGCACGACGATCATCGAGACCGGAATCGACGTGCCTACGGCGAACACGATCATCATCAATCGCGCCGACCGCTTCGGCCTGGCGCAACTCCACCAGTTACGAGGCCGCGTCGGTCGCTCACATCACCAGGCCTACGCCTACCTGCTGCTGCCGGACGAGGGGAACATCACCTCGCAGGCGAAAAAACGCCTGGAAGCGATCCAGATGATGGAAGAGCTGGGCTCGGGGTTCTTCCTCGCGATGCACGACCTCGAGATCCGCGGGGCCGGCGAAGTGCTCGGCGAATCGCAGAGCGGCGAAATGCAGGAAATCGGCTTCAACCTTTACTGCTCGATGCTCGATTCCGCCGTGAGATCCCTGAAGCTCGGCAAGGAGCCGGATCTCGCAGCGCCTCTGGGCGTCACCACGGAAATCAATCTGCACGTGCCGGCGCTACTCCCGGCCAATTACGTGAGCGACGTCCACGAGCGGCTCGTTCTTTATAAGCGGCTCGCGAACTGCGACGACGAGGACACGCTCGACCTGCTGCGCGAGGAGCTCGTCGACCGCTTCGGGATTCTTCCGGATGAGACACGAGCCCTTGTCGAAAGCCACAGGCTGCGAATCCTGGGTAAGCCCCTGGGCATCTCGCGGATCGACGCGACCGAAGCTGCGGTGCAGCTGCAGTTCGTTCCGAATCCCCCGATCGAGCCCCTCAAGGTGTTGAAGCTGGTCCAAAGCCGGCGCAATTACAAACTCGCAGGTCAGGACCGCATTCGCATCGAAGCGAACATGCCAGATGTGCAGACCCGCGTTGCCGCGATCCGGGCGGCGTTCAAGGAATTGGCGTAACCGTCCCTGCGGGAGGTCAACCAGCAGCCGACGCTGCAGGTGTCAATTTGCCTTCATCGCCGGCTCCTGCATCGTCTTCTTCCACCGCGCGATCGACGCCAGCACGGTCTCACGCGCTTTAGGCGGCCCGATGAACGCCGGATCGTAGCCGTTGTCGGCCATGCGCTGCGCGAGATCCTGCATCGGCGCAATCTTCTCCATGGCGGAGACCAGCCGCTGCTGAAGCGCTTGCGGGACCCCGACCGGCGCCACGAGAAAGCGGAAGTTCCCCGGGTTCACGCTCCCGAGACCGACACTTTCAAACGTCGGGACCTCCGGGAAAACGGACGTGCGCTTCGCTCCTGAAGTCGCGAGCGGCCGCATGAGCCCGGCCTTCACGTGCGATGTGACGGTGCCCGGCACCACGTATACCGCATCAACGTGACCGCCAATGACGTCAGTGATCGCAGCACCGGCGCCTTTGAACGGCACGTGCCGGATGTCCACGCCGGCAGCCACGTTGAACATGACACCGGTCAGGTGCCCTGATGAGTTTGGGCCCGCCGAGCCGAACGTGAGCTTGCCCGGGCTAGCCTTGGCCATCCTCACCAGGTCTTCGACCGTCTTGACCGGCAGGGAAGCACGCACGACGAGCATCGTGGGCGACGTTGCGACGATCGTCATGATCGAGAAATCCTTCTCGGTGTTGTAGGGAAGCGAAGGATTGATGACCGGGTTGATGGTGAAAGCGCTGTCGAAGAAACCCAGCGTGTAACCGTCGGGCGGCGCTTTCGCAACGATCTCCGTGCCGACCACACTGCCCGCGCCGCCGCGGTTGTCGACTACGATCTGTTGCCCGAGCACTTCGGTGAGCTTCGGCGCCACGAGGCGCGCCAGCAAATCGGTGCCGCCGCCCGCGGCAAACGGCACGATGAGCCGTATCGATCGTGTCGGATACTCCGCGCTGAAAACCGTCTGCGCGCCGAGCGCCGAGACGATTGCCCATACGCAGATCACTGTTCTTTCCATGACAAATCCTTGCACTTTGCGGCGTTGGGTCATCGACGCAAAGTAGGGGTGCACTTTGCGACGCGATTAAGTCCTGATCGTGGTTGCGGCGTCCTCTTCTATCAGGGCCACCAGCG
>JBKJPI010000037.1:0-3906 GCA_046595235.1 Burkholderiales bacterium
CGATGCAGGGAACAGCTGCGGATCTCATCAAGATGGCGATGATCCGCGTGCACGACTGGATACTGCGCGAGCGCCTCGCGACGCGTCTCCTCATGCAGGTGCACGACGAGCTCGTCCTCGAAGTGCCCGATGGAGAAGTGGAGCGCGTTCGCGCCGAGCTGCCGGAGCTCATGACCGGCGTTGCCGAGCTCGAGGTGCCACTGATGGTTGAGGTCGGCGTCGGCCCGAACTGGGAACGGGCGCACTGAGCGCGGCAATAAAACGAGCGGCCGACGCCCCGATCTCGTAGCGCACGAAGCCGCGCGAAGCGTTTTAACGCATTGCGCCGAACACCCGCTTTACGATGTCGCTCGTCGCACCGAGCGGGTTCTGGCGGAACGATTTTTCCTGTTCCGCGATCATGAGATACAGGCCGTCCAGCGCCTTGCGCGCGACGTACCCTTCGATCGTGGACTGGTCCTGGCGGATGAGCCCCAGCTGCACACCTTGCCCGGCAAGCGAGTTGTACTGCTCCGAGAGCCCAACCTGATCGGTGGTTTTCTTCACGATTGGCAGGAATCGCTTCAGGAGCTGGGATTCGGTGGTGCGGCGGAAGTAGTCAGTAGCCGCAGTGTCGCCGCCGGTGAGTATGCCTTTGGCGTCCTGCAAGCTCATTCGCTTCACTGAATCGACCAGCAGCGCTTTGGCCTCGGGCACCGCGGCTTCAGCTGCGCGGTTCATGCCGACCACGAGATCGTCCGCCTGACGCTTCATACCCGCGAAGCGAAGGGCGCTTTCCACGCGCTGCAACGCAGGCGGGAGCGGGATCCTGACCTTGGGATTGTTGAGGAACCCATTCTGGACGCCGAGCTGCGCAACCGCCGCTGCGGAACCATCTTCGAGCGCCTGTTTCAAACCGCTGGACGCTTCAGTGTTGCTGATGCCTTCGAGGCTTGCCGCCAATGCGGGCATACTGATGACAAGTGCGATTAAAAAACCGAGAATGCGGCCCATTCGAGACTCCTCACCGGCTGTTGATTTCATGAATCTGCGTAACTCCATACTCATTCTGCTCGTTCTCGGCGTTGTCGGCTTTGCCTTGTATACCGGCTTCATCCAGACCAACGCCGCGCCTCAGGTTACGTTTACCTCGCTCAAAGGCGAAAAGATTTCGAGCGCGGATCTTCGCGGCCGGGTCGTGCTTGTGAACTTCTGGGCGACCGACTGTCCCACGTGCGTGAAGGAAATGCCGCGGCTCGTGCAGACTTATGACACGCACCGCAGCCAGGGATTCGAAGTGATTGCCGTGGCGATGCGCCACGATCCGCCCAATTACGTGCTCGCCTACACCGAGAAGAACGCGCTGCCGTTCAGGGTCGTCCTCGATCCGATGGGAGACCTCGCAAAAGCTTTCGGGGACGTGAAGCTTACGCCGACAACGATCGTCATCGACAAGCGTGGGAACGTGGTGACGCGCATCCTCGGTGAACCTGACTTCGCGAAGCTCGACGCGCTCATCGCGCAAAAGCTCGCAGAGCCGGCTTAAACCACGCCCGCTTCGTGTGCCTGCTGATCGGCGTGGTAGCTCGAACGTACGAGAGGCCCGCAGGCGGCATGCATGAAGCCCAGCGCTTGAGCTGTTTCGGCGTATTCCTCGAACACGGCGGGCTCGACATAGCGCAGCACCGGGAGATGATGCGCTGAGGGCTGCAGGTACTGACCAATGGTGAGCATGTCGACATCGTGCGCGCGAAGGTCACGCATCACTTCGGTGATCTCCGAATCCGTTTCGCCCAGTCCCACCATGATCCCGGATTTTGCAGGCACATCAGGAAAGCGCGCCTTGAAATCCTTGAGCAGCCTGAGCGAGTGCGCGTAGTCGGAGCCTGGACGCGCCTGCTTGTAGAGGCGCGGTACCGTTTCGAGGTTGTGGTTCATCACATCCGGCGGGCATTCGGACAGAATATTGAGTGCAGTGTCGAGTCTGCCGCGAAAGTCCGGCACCAGCACTTCGATGCGTGTCAGCGGTGAGCGCTCGCGCACGGCTTCAATGCAGTCTCTGAAGTGGCGCGCGCCGCCATCGCGAAGGTCGTCGCGGTCTACACTCGTGATCACCACGTACTTGAGCTTTAGCGCGGCGATTGTGTCTGCAAGATGGCGCGGCTCATCGCGATCCGGGGGAAGCGGCCTGCCGTGCGCCACGTCGCAGAACGGACAGCGCCGCGTGCAGAGGTCGCCCAGGATCATGAACGTCGCCGTGCCCTTTCCGAAACACTCCCCGATATTGGGGCACGAGGCTTCTTCACACACGGTGTGAAGCTTCTGCTCGCGCAGGATCTGCTTGATCTCCTGAAAGCGCTTGCCGTCGGAGAGACGCACGCGAATCCAGTCCGGCTTTTTGAGCCGTTCCGCCGGAACGATCTTGATCGGGATGCGCGCGGTCTTCGCCGCACCTTTCTCTTTGTCGCCGACCGAGCTCATGGAAGCGCTTTCACGAGGTGGTGCAAAAGCCGCTCGCGGACGATCTTCGAGTCGTCCGTCACGCCGAGATCGCGCAGTTGCGTGACCGAGAGTCCCGGATAACCGCAGGGATCGATTGAGTGAAAGGGTGAAAGGTCCATATCGACATTGAGCGCGAGGCCGTGGTAACAACCCCCCCGCGTGACGCGAAGGCCGAGGGCTGCAATTTTGGCGTTACCAACGTAGACACCCGGCGCTTCGGTTCGGTTCGCAGCGTCGATGCCATACTCGCGCAGCAAGTCTATCACGCTGCCCTCCAGCAGCCTGACGAGCGGACGCACCGAAAGGTGCCTTCGCTTCATGTCGAGCAGCACGTATGCGATCAGCTGCCCGGGGCCATGGTAGGTGATCTGGCCGCCGCGATCCGTGCGGATCACCGGGATGTCGTCTCTGCCGCGCGGGAGGTGCGCTTCGCGGCCGGCGATGCCGAGCGTGTAAACGGGCGCATGCTCGAGGAGCCAGATTTCGTCCGGTGTGGACGGTTTGCGCGCCGAGGTGAATGCCTGCATGGCGCGCCACGTGGCTTCGTAATCGACGCGCCCCTTGCGCCTTATTACGGTGCCGAATTCATCGAGAGCGGCCGTGGCGTTGGTAGCTGGCAATCTTTCACGCGTTGAAGTTGTCCGACCTTGAGAACGGTAGCACAATGCGCAACCTTTTCGATTGGTGCCGATATGCGTGTTCGAGTTCTGATGTGGTTGCTGGGCGCGACCTTCGCGTCGCCTGTTTCTTTTGCCGGCGTGAGCGCGGCGGATTACCGTGCAAGCCTTCTCGAAATCCTCGGT
Source organism: Burkholderiales bacterium (assembly GCA_046595235.1). GTDB lineage: Bacteria > Pseudomonadota > Gammaproteobacteria > Burkholderiales > SG8-41 > JAQGMV01. The sequence goes on from JBKJPI010000037.1 coordinate 3,285, forward strand.
AAATATCAGGGTGTTCTTGCATTACGCGAGGCGTGCATCAGCGCCTTCCCGCAGATGCGGGCTGTCAACGACAAGGCCTTCGCTTCGTGGCACGCGCGCCATAAGCGGCTCGAGGGCGAGCTCGACCAGCGGTTCGCGATGATGGTTCGGGCGTATTCACGCGACGAAAAGGATTATTCGCGAAATTTCGGCAAGTATCAGGGTGCTATCCTCAGGCAGCGGGAAGAGACCAAGCAGACCTTGCTGCTGGAGACTCGCGGTGACCTCGAAGCGCGGTGCAAGGGGCTGCCCGAGTTTTTACGCAGCCGTGAATCTGACCTCGAATCTGAATTCGCGAACGAGCTTCTGGTTCTGCGCCAGTGGCACCTTCCAAAGTAGCAATATCAATCAACTGAGACGATAGGGAGATGACATGGGTAGAGGCGATAAACGAACCAGGAAGGGCAAGACTTTCCGGCACTCTTACGGCAAGACGCGCCCGCACGATCCCGAGAAGAAAGCGGCTGAAGCTGCGAAGAAAAAGCCAGGCAACGTCCGAAAATAGAAATACGTCCGAAAGTGAAAACCTACTTTCGGCCGGTACGGCCAGTTAGCACTTCAGGCTTGGGGCGGCCCGGCGCCT
>JBKJPI010000121.1:0-6968 GCA_046595235.1 Burkholderiales bacterium
ATCGCGAACGTCGAGATCCGCGACATGGTCAAGAACCTTCATGCGAAGACAGCGAAGCACGGCATTACGCTTTTCGGCATCGATGATCCGCGGCAGGGCATCCTGCATATCGTGCCGCCGGAGCAGGGCATCACCCAGCCGGGGCTTCTCATCTGCGGCGCCGATTCACACACGTCCACGCACGGCGCGTTCGGCTGCCTCGCGTTCGGGATCGGTGCATCGGAAATGATGCACGTCATGACGACGCAGATGATCGCCAGGATCACATCCTTCGCCGACACGAGCCTGGACAGTGCGCCTTCGACAGTCACCCGCAAGGTGCGCGGCTTTCGCTGCCAGATCATCTGCGTCGTCATGACGTGCATCATTTCCGACGCGCCGATACCAAATGCGAGACAACCGAACGCGCCATGGGTGGAGGTGTGCGAATCCGCACCGCAGATGAGGAGCCCCGGCTGCGTGATGCCCTGTTCCGGGGGCACGATGTGCAGGATGCCCTGCCGCGGATCGTCGATGCCGAAAAGCATGATGCCGTGTTTCGCCGCCTTGGCGTGAAGATTCTTGACCATGTTGCGAATGTCGACGTTCGCGATCCCTTCCACGCCACGCTCGCGCCCCGTAGTCGGCACGTAGTGGTCGGTGTGCGCGAAGATCTGTTTCGGGCGTGCAACTGTGCGGCCTTCCGCTTCGAGCCGCGCGAAAGCGTGCGAAGAGCCTTCGTGGATCAGCGCGCGATCGACGTACAGCAACACCTCGCCCTCTTCTTCCGAGACGACGTGACGCGCCCAGATTTTTTCGAACATCGTAAGTGCTGTCATATGCCTGCCCGCCTTAGAAGCCGTTGATGACGTCCGGACTGGCAGGCGTCTCGTTTCGCTCGACCCGCTTCACGGCGTCGTTCATTTTCGCGTGGGTCGGCGCCGGAACACCGATATAGGCGCCGCGTTCGGCGACATAGCCGTTAATGAAATCTGTTTCTGTCCTGCGACCCTTCGCCATGTCCTGCGCCATCGAGGGCCGTTGCTCGTCTGAACGCTTCTTCGCCTGCGTCACCAGCGTTTCCACGATTTCGGTGAGCGCATCCTTGCTTCCCTCACCGGCGCGCGCCAGCGTTTCAGGATCCATCCCGAGCATCTTCTCGAGCTGAAAGCCGAGCGCCTGCCCGACCCGGATCGCTTCCGAACCGAGCCGGATCGAAAGCCAGCGCGGGCCTTCGGCAAGATCGCGCGCATTGCCGGAAAGGCCCGTCGCGGCCGAAAGTCCGTTGCGCATCGAGTTCACCACGAGCTTCGACCAGCGCTCGCCCCAGAGGTTGGTCGTCACCTTCGAGCTGTCGGCAGCGCGGAGTAGCTCGGCAACTTCGGTTGCACGCGGAGTGACACGGCCATGCGCTTCGCCCAGCCGGTAGACCACGTGCTTGTCCCCGCCCATCGGCACGGTTCGCTTCACGTGTCCCGGCTTGTAAAGCTCCGCCGCAACGAGGCTCGCGATACATCCGAGCGTTTTGCCCCAACCCACGATCGCGGCAATGCGCTCTTCGTTGATGCAGTTCTGCAGTGACACGACGAAGCCATCCGGCGCGAGATAAGGCTTGATGAGATGCGTTGCCCACTCGGTGTCGTAGGATTTTACGCAGATGAACGCGATGTCGATGGGCGGCTCCTTTACGAACCGCTGAACGTCCGAGACGTGGAGCGCATTCACTTTAATCGAGAAGCGCTCGGCCTCGGTCAGACCCGAAAGCTGGATGCCGTGCTCGCGCATGTACTCGACGTGCTCGGGCCACGCGTCTATCAGCGTAACGTCATGGCCCACGCGCGCCATATGCCCGCCGGTGTATCCGCCGATCGCGCCGGCACCTACGAAAACGATTCGTTTACCCACAATTAACCCTTCAGTTGTTCGACAATCGCCTGTGTGAACGCGCGCGTACCGGCGCTGCCGCCGAGGTCGCGTGTTATCGCTTTCTTCTCCGCGAGCACGGCGGTGAGCGCGGCATCGACGCGATCAGCCGCCGCGCCTTCTCCGACATAACGCAGCATCAACACCGCAGACAGAATCATGGCCATCGGATTGGCCACGTCCTGCCCTGCGATGTCTGGCGCCGTGCCGTGCACCGCTTCGAACATCGCGCAGTCGGGCCCTATGTTCGCACCGGGTGCAACGCCCAGCCCGCCGACGAGGCCCGCGGCGAGGTCCGAGACGATATCGCCGTAAAGGTTTGTGAGCAGGAGCCCGTCGAAGGTCTCGGGCTTGATGACGAGCTCCATGCATAGCGCATCCACCACGCGCTGCTCCACCACGATATCGGGATATCCCTTGCCGATATCCTGAGCGCTCTTCAGAAAGAGGCCGTCGGTCAGCTTGAGCACGTTGGCTTTGTGGCCGATCGTAATTTTCTTGCGGCCGACACGGCGCATATAGTCGAACGCGAAGCGCGCGACGCGCTCGCTGGCCCCGCGCGTTATGAGCTTGATCGCCTCAGCGGTGTCTTCGTCGATCATCCGCTCATTGCCGACGTACAGGTCTTCGCTGTTCTCACGAAAGATCACAAGATCGACGTGCTCGTAGCGTGAGCGCACGTTCGGGTAATTTCTGATCGGCCGCAAATTGACGTAGAGCCCCAGCTCCTTGCGCAGTGTGATAGCGAGACTGGGGTAGTTGCGGCGCTCGACCTTCCCGCCAGGCCCTGCGCGCTCCACTGCAACGCGATAGCTGCCGCCGAACGGCGTGTACGTCGGCCCTTTCATGACCAGCTTCGTGCGCTCGATCGATTCGAACACCGCCGGGGGAACCGGCGTGCCGGTTTGCCGCTCGGCTTCCTGCCCCGAGAGCACGGGCTCGAATTCGACGGCGGCTCCGGAGGCCTCTACGACAGCACGCGCGGCGGCTGTGACTTCCGGCCCGATTCCATCGCCGGGTATCAGGGTGACTCGATGCACAGTAACTCCTAGCCTTACGTCGCGAAGTGCAACCCTACTTCGCGCCGGAACACCAACTTGAACTGAACCGCGGGCCAAGCCCGCCGATTCGAGCTTGAAACTGCTACCAAAGACCGACCGGTGTGCCTGCTACTGTTTCTTCGTTGCTCTTTCCGCGCTCGGGCGTCGGGCCGCCCCAAGGCCGCAGCGCTAACTTGCCGTTCCGGCCGAAAGTAGATTTCCACTTTCGGACGTTGTTTCTAATCAGCTTCTACGACAGGGCCGTTCTTGAATGCCTTGAAGCGCGCGAGGATGAAAGGCGCCGCCACCGAGATGACCGACAGAATTACGAGCGTGATCGTAATGCCGCTGTTGAAGAAGATCTTGGGATTGCCGCCGGAGATCGTCATCGCCTGGCGGAAGGACTGCTCCATCATGCCGCCGAGGACCAGTGACAGCACCAGGGGTGCGACGGGAATGTCGACCTTGTCGAAAACATACCCGACGATACCGAAGAAGAGAATCAGGTAGAGATCGGTCATGCTGCCGTTGATCGCATAGGCGCCGATCACCGAAATCGCGACGATCAACGGGTACAGCATGCCCGCGGGAATGTACAGAAGCCTCACGAAGAGTCCGATCAGCGGAAGGTTCAGGATGAGCAGCATCACGTTGCCCACGTACATGCTGTCTATCAGGCCCCATACGAGGTCTGGCCGATTCTGGAACAGCAGGGGGCCCGGCTGAATGCCGTACATGATGAAGGCGCCGAGCAGCACCGCAGTCGCACCGCCGCCGGGGACGCCGAGCGTGAGCAGCGGCACCAGCGCGCCGGCAGTATCGGAATTATTCGCCGCCTCGGGCCCTGCAACGCCTTCAATTGCACCTTTGCCGAATTCCTCGGGATGCTTGGATAGACGCTTCTCGGTGGTATACGAAAGAATCGAAGCAATGGTGCCGCCGGCACCGGGCAGCACACCGATGATGAAACCGATGATGCCCCCGCGCCAGATAGGACCAATGGAGCGTTTCCATTCGTCGCGTGTGAGCCAGAGCTTGCCTTTGATCCGGATCATTTCCGCGGCCGTGCCCTTGTAGATATCTTCCATGCCCCTGAAGACTTCGGACACCGCGAAGAGGCCGACTACGACAACGACGAAGCCGACACCATCCTGGAATTCCGGGATGCCGAAGGTGTAGCGCGGCTGACCGCTCTGGAGATCGATGCCGATCGTGGCGATCATGAGGCCTACCGTCGCCGAAAGCATTCCCTTTGCCGGTGATGACCCGGTCAGAGATGCGACGGCCGTCATGGCGAACAGCATGAGCGTGAAGTACTCGGCCGGACCGAATTTGAGCGCCATCGACGCGAGCGGAATCGCGAACAGCGTCAGCGCCACCACGCCGATCGTGCCCGCAATGAAGGAGCCGATCGCGGCCACAGCGAGCGCGGCGCCGGCTCTCCCATTCTTGGCCATCTCGTATCCGTCGATCGAGGTCATGACCGATGCAGCTTCGCCGGGCGTGCGGATCAGAATGGACGTCGTGGACCCGCCGTACTTGGTACCGTAATAAATTCCGCACATCATGATCAGTGCCGACGTCGGGTTCATGCCGAACGTGACCGGGATCAGAAGCGCGATCCCCGCCGAGGGGCCAATGCCAGGCAGCACGCCGATGATCGTGCCGAGGAACACGCCGACAAAGGTGTACCAGAGGTTGATCGGCTGCAGGCAGACTGCAAAGCCATTGATGATGTGGGTGAACGTTTCCATGGCGAGCCCGTGGGGACTAGAACGGCAGTATTCCGGGCGCGAGGTTCACGCTGAGGAGCTTGGTGAACATGAGGTAGCTGATCACTGAGAACAGCACCGCCGTCAGCACATTGGCTGTCCACTTGTTCTTGTGGAAATACGCCATGAGCACGAGCAGGTATATGGACGTCGAAAGTACGTAGCCGAGGAACTCGAAGACGAGGAAGTAGAAAAAAGTCCACAACGCGACCGCCGCAACAACCATGTGTGATCCGCGTGTGCTGGGCCCGCGGCTGGGCACGTCGCTTTGCACGACCTTGCGCCCGCGAATCATTTCGAAGAGCAGGATGATGGCGGTGATTACGAGCAGGATGCCGAGCAGCCGCGGAAAAGCCTTGGGCCCGAGCGGATCACCGATCTCCAGGCTCGGCAGCTTTTCGGTCGCGTAGAAATACACGCCGGCGAGGATGAGCGTGCACACGAAGATGACGCGGTCGGCCATCGAACCTATCCTCCAGTCGCAGCCGCCCTCCCACGTCGGGCCCTGCAGGTTGCCTGCGTTCTCGATGACGCATGCTTGGTCTCGGGAGCGCGTATTGTTCTTGAAGCGCAGCAATCGTTCTTGAAGCGCAGTTCTTGAAGCGCAGCAATCGTTCTTGAACGCGCAGCAATCTTACCGAATAATGAAAGGAGCGTGTTGCACCCCGCCGCGAGTGCGAGATGCGCGCCGTGCAGAGGATGAGATCCACTCGTGCGCGTGGCTGAACACACGACGTCGGCTGCGGTTTGCATAACCGCGCTGCGTTCAGAATCGATGGCGCGAGCCCTCGCGCGTCACGCTGCGGAGCCGGCCGCAATTGCTTTCGCGGTCAAATACGCGTCGCCTTGACACGTCACGGAGCAATCGCTATTTTCGCAGGCTGTCCGCATCACCACGACATCAGGTTAATCCCGAGCGCCTGCGGTAACGCCCGCCGCCGTGCCTGAAGCAGCGCCTGACGTCTGACGGTTCACTCAAAAGATAACCACCCCCGCCACGGGCTTCAATGCCCAGGAGCACCTCAAATGAGCCACAATCTATTCAGTTCCCTTCAAGAGTTTCAATACGGCGGCAAGACCGGCAAGTATTATTCGCTGCCGGCGCTCGAGAAAGCCGGGCTCGGCAAGATCTCACGGCTGCCGCGAAGCCTCCGCGTCGTTCTGGAATCGGCGCTCCGCAATTACGACGGCAAGAAAATCACCGAAGCGCATCTCAAAGGTCTTGCTTCGTGGAAGCCGAAGGCGAAACGCAGCGATGAAGTGCCGCTCGTCGTCGCGCGCGTGCTGTTGCAGGACATGACGGGCGTGCCGCTCGTGGTCGACTTCGCGGCGCTTCGTGAAGCCGCGAAAGCGCAAGGCAAAGACCCCGACATCATCGAGCCCCTCTGCCCGGCCCATCTCATCATGGACCATTCGGTGCAGATCGATCACTACGGCGCGCCGGATTCGCTGCGGAAGAACATGGAAATCGAGTTCGCACGCAATCGCGAGCGCTACGAATTTCTTAAGTGGAGCGCGCAGGCGTTCAAGACGTTCGACATCGTGCCGCCCGGCAACGGCATCTGCCATCAGATCAACCTGGAATACATCTCGCGCGTCGTCTGGACGAAAGGCGACATGTGCTATCCGGACAGCCTCGTCGGTATCGACTCGCATACCACGATGGTTAACGGCCTTGGCGTACTCGGCTGGGGTGTTGGCGGAATCGAAGCCGAAGCTGCGATGCTCGGCCAGCCGATGTACTTCCTCGAACCCGATGTCGTCGGCGTCCACATGACCGGCCGTGTAACCGCGGGTGTCACTGCGACCGACCTCGTGCTTGCGATCACCGAGCTTCTGCGCGCGAAAAAGGTGGTCGGCAAGTTCGTGGAATACTTCGGCGACGGCGCCGCCTCCCTGCCGCTTCCCGACCGCGCGACCATCGGCAACATGTCCCCTGAATACGGCGCGACCTGCGGCTTCTTCCCGGTCGACGATATCTCATGTGAGTTTCTGACCATGACGGGCCGCGGCGAGCACGTCCCGATGGTAAAGGCGTACTACGAGGCACAGGGCATGTACGGCATGCCGAAGAAAGGCGAGATCGATTACAGTGAAGTCGTCGAGTTCGATCTTTCGACCGTGAAGCCGTGCGTCGCCGGCCCTCGGCGCCCTCACGATCGTATCGATTTGCCGGCGCTGAAGGACAAGTTCCAGGAGCTCATGGCAAAACCCTTCGTCGACGGGGGCTACGGCAAGCCGAACGCGATGGCTG
>JBKJPI010000177.1:0-2538 GCA_046595235.1 Burkholderiales bacterium
GAGCCATCGCCCGAGTTCCAAAATGACTTGACTCGATATGGTGCTTCCGCCATATTCTTCGGATGCTTGGCGTCCCGGTGAAACCCGTTTCATGGATCGGTTCGAGCTATAGGGACCTTCGGGAATTTCCAGACCCCGTGCAGGACGCGATGGGCTACGCGCTCTATCAGGCCCAGATTGGCGAGAAGCATAGCCGCGCGAAACCGCTAAAGGGCTTCGGTGGGGCAGGGGTGCTGGAGATTGTTGCCGACCACGTGGGCGATACCTTCCAGTCGGTGTACACGGTGAAGTTCGCGACGGCAATCTATGTCCTGCACGCCTTCCAGAAAAAATCGAGATCGGGAATCAAGACGCCGACGGAAGACCTGGAATTGATCCGGCGGCGGCTCAAGGTAGCCGAAACCGACTACAAGGTTCACCTTAAAAAAGGAAAAGCGTCATGAAGAAAACCCCAGACTCGAGCATCACGCGCGGCACGAAGAATGTTTTTGCTGATCTCGGCTTCCCCGATGCCGAAACCCATCTGCTCAAAGCTGAGCTCGTGACTCGCATCCAGGGCGTCATCGCCGCGCAAAAGCTGACCCAAACCGCAGCGGCCAAACGCATGGGTTTTAGTCAGCCGGACGTATCGCGGCTGCTCAAGGGGCAATTCAGGGACATCTCCGTAGAACGCCTGATGCGTTTGCTGACGCGGCTCGGTTGTGATGTCGATATCACTGTCCGTAACCACGGGAAAGCACCAGCATCACGGGATACGATCCGCCTGAGGGCGGCCGCGTGATGACGGCACGTTCGGCGAAATGATCGGCCAGGTCCAGTTCCGCCGCGACAGCATCGTCATGAACAGGGACGAACGTGCCGTCGCGGTCCTGATCGATGCATCATGGGCATAGGCGCGACGTGCGGTTGCACCGGTGCTTCCGGTTTCATGCTGCGGAGGACTATAGCGGTGAGCGTTGCATGCAACCGGGCGTACCGCGTCGCCTCACACGGGTAAAAAGCGTTTACAGAGGATGAAGATGAGCCACTGGTTCGAGTACTTCCCCGGTAATCACATGTGGTCGCAGGGCATGATGTTCGGGACCGAGATGCAGACGTGGGGTGCCGCTGCGCTGGGCGAGATCGACCAGATCGGACAGAAGCTGAAAGGCCATGAAGGCGACAACGAAAAGTGGTGGCTCGAGTGGACCGCGATGGCGCAGCGCATCGAGGGCTTCGGCGATCGCGAGTTCGAGGCCGGACATCAGCTGACGGCCGGCGCTTACTATCTTCGCGCTGCGATCTATTACTTCTGCGGCGAGCGCTTCATCGCGCCGTCAGAGCGTAAATGGAATACGTATCGCAGCTGCCTCCGGTGTTTCACCAAAGGCATCGCGAGACGCTATCCCAATATCGAGCGCGTCGAAGTCCCGTACGAAGGCACAACGCTGCCGGCGTGGTTTCTGAAAGCCGACGTTCAGGGGCCTGCGCCGACGGTGGTCATGTTCGACGGGCTTGATAACGCCAAAGAGATGAGTGTGCTGTTCGCCGGGATAGAGATCGCAAAGCGCGGGATCCATACGCTGGCGATCGACGGGCCGGGCCAGGGTGAGGCATTGCGGCTTCAGGGGATTCCAAGCCGTTATGACTATGAAGTGCCCGCGCGTGCCGCCTACGATTACATGGCAAAGCGCCCCGAGGTCGATCCAGCGCGAATGGCGGTGGCGGGGTTCAGCATGGGCGGCTATTACGCGCCGCGTGCGGCCGCGATGGAACCGCGTTACGCCGCCTGCGTCGCGTGGGGCGGGCATTGGGATTACCACGAGTCGTGGGTTCGCCGCCGCAGAGTCATGGAGTCAGGTGGGACCAAGCTGTCCGCGCCTTCCTTCCAGTTGCCGTGGGTGCTGGGCATGCCGGACATGGACGCATGCATGAAGAAGCACGAGAACTACCGGCTAGCGGACGTGGCGCCTCGCATCCAGTGTCCCTTCTATTGCATACACGGCGAGAACGACAACATCGTTCCGCTCGAGTTCGCGCAGAAACTGATAGACGCCGTGGGTTCAAAAGACAAGACGCTGAAGGTGCTTACTGCGCATGACGGAGGCAGCGAGCACTGCCAGGAAGACAACCGGCAGGTCGGCGTCAACCTTGTCGCCGACTGGCTTGCGGAGCGTCTCGGCGGCCGTGTTTCGTAATGGAGGCGACAGTTCTTGCACGTTCGAAGTGAAGCGGTGCGTCAGGCGCGCATGAGAGAATCGGCCCGTGCGAGCTCACACCCGCTTCTTCCTGATCGTGCTTTCGATAACGTCGATCGCGTCCGGGTGCACGCCACAGGCAGCCCTTATCGCATCGTTGGTGCCCGACGGAACCCTCAGCGCGCTTCTCGGGAATCTGGAGCGCGTTCCCGACGAGAATCGAAGGCGCGTGGCAGAGCTCGATCGCCGTGGCGACTGGGCGGGCCTTCGTCAGCTCGCCGAGCGTGAGCTCGCACAGGCCGATTCTCTCATGCGCGCCTGACGCACCGCTTCACTTCGAACGTGCAAGAACTGTCGCCTC
>JBKJPI010000198.1:0-7288 GCA_046595235.1 Burkholderiales bacterium
GTTCGATCCCATGACGGACATAGACCTCATGCAGAAGGCATGGGCGTCGAAGCGCGATCCGCTGTACCTGCCCGGCAATTTCAACAATCGCATTCTGATCGACGCCTGCATTCCGTACGACAAGAAGCTCGCGGGGACCTTTCCGCCCGTCGTTGATGTCAGCGCCGAGCTGCGCGCGAAGATCAAGGCCAAGTTCTCGCACCTGCAGTTCCCGGGGTTTTAGGGGGCAGCGCTCGCCTTCGCTCGGGCCTCGCCGCCCACGAACAGAAGGAAACAACGTCCGAAAGTGAAAATCTACTTTCGGCCGGAACAGCGAGTTGGCACTCAAGGCTTGGGGCGGCCCGGCGCCTTGCGTGCAGAAGAAGCAAGCGAAGAACCGAGCGCTATGAAGCGCGCTCGGGTGTCTGGTGGAGTTTCAAGCTGAATCGGCGGGCTTCGCCCGCGATTCAGTTCAAATTAGATCGACGCAAAGTAGGTGTGCACTTTGCGGCGGGAATTTTCCGGCCGAAAGTAGGTTTTTACTTTCGGCCGTACCGAGTTAGAGTGGCCGCTCGATGTCGATCCGATTCCGTCCATGAAGACGCTTTCTGTCGCTGCGCTCTCGCTCGCGCTCGCGCTTGTGAGTGCACCCCTGGGTGCAGCCCAGCTCTATCGCTGGGTCGACGAGAAGGGCAATGTCGAATATCGCGATACGCCACCGCCGGCCAACGCAAAGAAGGTCGAGCGTCGCGACATGACGGCCAACACGATACAAACCTCAGCGCTGCCTTATAGTGTGCAGCAGGCCGTGAAGACCCATCCGGTCACGCTGTGGAGCTTCGACTGCGGAGACCCGTGCACGAAAGCGCGGGCGCACCTCGCGCGGCGAGGCGTTCCGCACACCGAGCGCAGCCCGCAGAAAGAGCCTGACGCGATGAAGCAGGCGACGGGCGGGCTGGACGTGCCGGTTCTGATCGTTGGGAAGAACCAGCTCAAAGGTTATCTCGACGAAACCTGGGATAGTGCGCTCGATACAGCCGGGTATCCCCGAACGGCGCCGGTCGGCATGAAGCCGCAGGTGCAACCCACGGCAAAAAGCGTCGCTGAAAGTGCGGCGTCCAAGAGCGGAAACAGCAGCGCTCCGAAAGCCGCGCCGGAGAGCGCTGCTAAAGCACCAAAAAGCCCGTAACAGCGTGAAAATCGCGACGTGGAACGTCAATTCACTGAGCGTGAGGCTCCCGCACGTTCTCGACTGGATCTCGAAGCATCAGCCTGACGTTCTGTGCCTGCAGGAAACGAAGCTCACCGACGAAAAATTTCCTGATGATGTATTGCGGGACGCGGGCTACGACGCGCTCTTCGCCGGGCAGCGGACCTATAACGGCGTCGCCATTCTCTCGCGGTCGTCAGCAATCGAGCCGCTGAAAGGCATCCCTCAGCTCGAAGACCCTCAGCAGCGCGTGCTCTCCGCGACCATTTCGGGCGTGCGAGTCGTCTGCGTGTATGTGCCCAATGGGGAGAGCATCGAGTCGGCGAAATTCGAATACAAGATGAGCTGGCTTACGGCGCTACGCGAGTGGCTGCAGGACGAGCTCGTGCGCTATCCGAAGCTCGTAGTACTTGGCGATTACAACATTGCGCCCGAGCCGCGCGACGTGCACGATCCCGAGCTCTGGAGTGCCAAAATCCATTTCACGCCGCCTGAACGCGACGCCCTGCACGCGCTGTTCGGAATCGGCCTCAGCGACGCATTCAGGCTCTTCGACCAGCCCGAGCGCTCATACACCTGGTGGGATTACCGCATGCTCGCGTTCAGGCGGAAGATGGGGCTTCGAATCGATCACATCCTACTCTCGGCGGCGCTCGTGCCGCTCTGCACGTCCTGCACGATCGACATCGAGCCGCGCCGGCTCGAACGACCCTCCGACCACGCCCCGGTCGTCGCCGAGCTAAGCCTTTGACTTAAGTGATGGTGCTGACGCCATCACGGCCTCTCCGCATCCAGCTTCAGCTCCTGAATTTTACGCGTGAGCGTGTTGCGCCCGAGCCCGAGCAGGTTTGCCGCCTCGATGCGCCGCCCGCCGGTGTGCGCGAGGGCGCGCAAGATCAGCGCTTTTTCGAATTGCCGCGTGAGCTCGTCGATGATCCCGGTCTCGCCGCGATTGAGCAGCGACTCCGCTTCGCGCTCGAGCGCCGCAATCCAGTTCTGCGCCGCAGGCCCGCCTGCTTCGGCCCGAAGCTCGCCCGGCAGGTCGTTCACTTCGATGTTCGTAGACGGCGCCATGACGGTCAGCCAGTGCGCGACGTTCTCGAGCTGGCGTACATTGCCGGGCCAGTCCTGCGTCTGCAAGTACTTGAGCGCTGCTTCGGATAAACGCTTCGATTCGACATTCAGCTCACGGGCGCTTTTCTGCAGAAAGTATTTAGCGAGAAGCGGGATGTCCTCGCGGCGCTCCCGCAAGGAAGGAATGCGAAGGCGGATCACGTTGAGGCGATGAAACAGGTCTTCACGGAAAAGGCCCTGGCGCACCCGCGTTTCCAGGTCCTGATGCGTTGCGGCGATCACGCGCACGTTTGCCTTGATCGGCTGATGCCCGCCGACGCGATAGAAGTTGCCGTCGGAGAGCACGCGCAGGAGGCGCGTCTGCAGCTCCTGTGGCATGTCGCCGATTTCGTCGAGGAAAAGCGTTCCGCCTTCGGCCTGCTCGAAGCGGCCGCGGCGCATCGCCTGCGCGCCGGTGAAGGCGCCGCGCTCGTGGCCAAAAAGCTCGGACTCCAGAAGCTCTTTTGGTATGGCGGCCGTATTGAGTGCGATAAACGAACGTGAAGCGCGAGGACTGTGACGATGCAGAGCGTTCGCCACGAGCTCCTTGCCGGTTCCGGATTCCCCCGTGATCAGCACCGTCGCATGCGATTGCGCAAGGCGGCCGATCGCGCGAAACACTTCCTGCATCGCCGGGGCCTGACCGAGGATTTCGGGCGCGGCTTCAGCGGGCTCCGCCGCAATTTCCTGACGCATGCTTTCGTCGACCGCGCGCCGTATGAGGTCTACCGCATGATCGACGTCAAAAGGTTTCGGCAGATACTCGTAGGCGCCGCCCTGAAACGCGGTCACTGCACTTTCGAGGTCGGAGTACGCGGTCATGATGATGACCGGCAGGTTGGCGTAGCGCTCCTTCGCTTTCTGCAAAAGCTCGAGCCCTGATTCGCCGGGCATGCGGATGTCGCTCACCACGACCTGAGGGGGTTCCCCATCGAGTGCCGCGAGCGCTTCGCGCGCCGATGAAAAAGTCTTGAACGCGATATTCTCGCGGGTGAGCGCCTTTTCGAATACCCAGCGTATGGAGCGGTCGTCGTCGATTATCCAGACCGGTTTCATTGCCGCGGCACCTCTTTCAACTCCGCAAGCTGAATCAAACGGCGGCCCGGCAAACGATACGAGGGACATCCATGATTTCCCATCCCTACCTCTCTTTTTTCGAAACTGTCGCTCTTCGTCATCCGTCAGCACCATCTTCAATTATCGGCAGCAGTATGGAGAAAAACGTCCGGCCGGGTCTGCTTTCAAACGTTACCGTCCCGTGATGTTGTGAAATGAAATTTTGCGCAAGCATGAGGCCGAGGCCGCTGCCACCTTCGCGCCCCGACACGAGCGGATAGAAAATGCGCTCCCGTATATCGTCGGGAATGCCGGGCCCGTTGTCGATGATTCGTGCGTCGATCGCATGGCGATATCTTTTACGCGCGAGGGTGACCTGTCGCACGACGCGTGTCCGCAGCCGTACCTCACCCCTGCCTTCCTGCGGGCGCGTGGCGGTTATCGCCTGCGCGGCATTGCGTGCAATGTTGAGCGCAGCCTGTATCAGCTGCTCGCGATCGCCCTGAATCGTCGGCAGACTGGTGTCGTAGTCGCGACACACATCGATGTCCGCGAATTCGGCGAGGATCACGCTGCGAACGCGCTCGAAAACTTCGTGGATATTCACCTGTGTCGGCTGCGGCAGCCGGTGCGGCGTCAGCAGGCGGTCCATCAGAAGCTGCAGCCGGTCGGCTTCCTTCATGATCACTTGCGTGTATTCGTGCAGCGCGGGGCGCTCGAGCTCGCGATCGAGCAGTTGCGCAGCGCCACGGATGCCGCCGAGCGGATTCTTGATCTCGTGCGCAAGGTTTCGAATCAGCTCGCGATTCGCCCGGCTCTGGTCGAGCATGCGTTCTTCGCGCGCGATTTTGAGCTCCTGCTCGGTGTGGCGAAATTCGAACATGAAACCGCCGCCCGGCACGTGCGGGTCGACCTCCACCGGAGTGACGCTGCATGACAGATGCACGACGCCGTGGCCATTGGATGACAACGAAAGGCCGTGCTCGGCATAGCTGCAATTGTGCTCGCGCGCGTATCCGATCGCAGCCGTCAGCACGGCGCTATCCTTGAAGACGGCTTCGAGGTGCGCCCCTTCAGCATTGCGTGTCGAGAGACCGAAAAGATTCTCCGCCGCGGGATTCATGTAGCGCACATAGCCGGCGTCATCGACCAGCATGACTGCGGTAGCGAGGAGGTCGAGCCCGGAAAGCGAAGTGGTAGCCATCGAAGAGATCCGGACGATGGCTTTAGCAAGATCTACGCCACGAGCCGCCGCAAAGTGAACCCCTACCTTGCGTCGATCTAATTTGAACTGACTCGCGGGCAAAGCCCTTCGATTCAGCTTGAAGCTGCACCGCAAACCCGAGCGCGCTGCATGCCACCCGGTTCTTCGTTGCTTCGTCTGCACGCAAGACGCCGGGCCGCCCCAAGTCTTGAGTGCTAACTTGCGGTTCCGGCCGAAAGTAGATTTTCACTTTCGGACGTTCGTGGGGCGGCGAGGCCCGAGCGAAGGCGAGCGCCGCCGCCTTATCGCATCTTCGAGATTTCGCGCCTGAGGTTGGCGACGTTGTCCTCGTGCAGCTTGACCTTCTTCTGAAAGGGTTCGAGCCGATCGAGCGTACGTTGGTAATTGCGCTCGCTGCCCAGACGTACGGCCTCCTGCTCCGCGAGCTCTTTGCGCGCCTGGGCGAGAAGCCTTTCTTCGCCGCCAAGCTCATTCTCGAGAATGCCGCGACGGTCATTGTCGCGCTCCTTCTGGAGCGCCCGATCCACCCTTGGAAAATGCGAAGGGGTCGCCACGCGCGGCGGCCTCGGCTGAGAGGCCGCGCTCCCCGCCGAGGGGCCAGGCGAAGGCGCCGAGCCCGGCTGTATGTTCAGAATCTTGCAGGACTTCGGATTCGACGGAATATTCGTGAATTGCTTGTTGCCGCTCGCATCCACGCATTCGTACAGAATGTGATTGCCCGCCGCTGCCGGGAAAGAGGCAGCCGCAATCACGAGTACGAATATAAATCGTTGCATAGACTTTGGACTCGAAGCCGCTCCACTGGCAACAACGTGAGCGTCGCCCGCCCGTTGACCCGCGGTGGTTAAAACCGCGCCGCAAGTCTAAGTCAGCGAAAAACAACTGGCAATGCATTAAGTTCTACGCCGCTTCTTCGCTTCGCCTGGGCGTTGGATAAAAAAAGGCGGGCACTGCGGCCCGCCCTCGAATACCGAGCCCTGCGCGAGTTACAGGCTGTAATAAAGCTGGAACTCGACCGGGTGAGTGGTCATGCGGAAAAGCGTGACTTCCTCCATCTTCAGCGCGATATATGCATCGATCATGTCGTTCGAGAACACACCGCCGCGCGTGAGGAACTCGCGGTCCCGGTCGAGCTCTTCGAGCGCCTGATCGAGAGACGAACACACGTTCGGAACCTTCTTCGCCTCCTCGGGTGGGAGATCGTAAAGGTTCTTGTCGATTGGATCGCCGGGATGGATCTTGTTCTGAATGCCGTCGAGCCCCGCCATCAGCATCGCGGTGAATGCGAGATATGGATTTGCCGTCGGATCAGGGAAACGAACTTCGATACGCCGGCCTTTCGGATTCGACACATATGGAATGCGAATGGACGCGGAGCGGTTACGGGCCGAGTACGCAAGGTTGATCGGTGCTTCAAAGCCGGGAACGAGACGCTTGTACGAGTTCGTGCCGGGGTTCGTGATCGCGTTCAGCGCCTTGGCGTGCTTGATGATGCCGCCGATGTAGAAGAGCGCCGTCTCCGAGAGACCCGCGTAACCGTTGCCGCTGAAAAGATTGGTGCCGCCTTTCCAGACTGACTGGTGCACGTGCATTCCCGAGCCGTTGTCGCCCACGACCGGCTTCGGCATGAACGTCGCGGTCTTGCCGTACGAATGGGCGACGTTGTGAACGACGTATTTGAGAATCTGGTTCCAGTCGGCGCGCTTTACGAGACTCTCGAACTTGGTGCCGATCTCGCACTGGCCGGGCGCGGCGACTTCGTGGTGATGCACTTCGACTTCGACGCCCATTTCCTCCATCGCCATACACATGGCGGAGCGGATGTCCTGAAGCGAATCGACCGGCGGCACCGGAAAATAGCCGCCTTTTATGGCGGGGCGGTGACCCATGTTGCCGCCCTCGAAATCAGCGCTCGAAGACCAGGGCGCTTCTTCGGATGCGATCTTCACGAACGACCCGGACATGTCGACGTTCCACGTCACCGAATCGAAGATGAAGAACTCGGGCTCCGGCCCGAAGTAGGCGGTGTCGCCGATGCCGGTCGACTTGAGGTAGGCCTCGCCGCGCTTCGCGATCGATCGCGGGTCGCGGTCGTAGCCCTTGCCGTCGGAAGGCTCCACGACGTCACACGTGAGAATCAGCGTGGGCTCGTCCGTGAAGGGGTCGAGCCGGGCGGAATCAGGGTCCGGCATGAGCAGCATGTCGGAGGCCTGGATGCCTTTCCAGCCGGCGATCGACGAGCCGTCGAATGCGTGTCCGTCGGTGAACTTGCTGTCGTCGAACGCCTTGGTCGGCACCGAGACGTGCTGCTCTTTTCCCCGCGTATCCGTGAAACGGAAGTCGATGAACTTGACCTCGTTGTCCTTGATCATTTTGGTGACGTCGGCACCGCCTGCCATTTACATTTCTCCTGATGAGTGTTTGTGATAACCAACGGGAGTGCCGTTTCAGCACGATCTATGCCAGCACACCTGATGCGATTTGCATTGTCGCACAAGGACTTGCACACCGATTGGGGGGCCCTCCGCACCACTGCAGGGCGCGCGATATGAATTATGCACCACACTGGAGCATCATGGGCCGCAATGGGGCGCGTCATCGCCGGTGCTAAAATGCGCGCCTCTCTCACGCCATCGGAACCTCTCATGAGCGCCAACGAAATACTCGACAAAGCACGGGCACGCGGCAAGGAACTCGGGCTGCCC
>JBKJPI010000571.1:0-3904 GCA_046595235.1 Burkholderiales bacterium
GGATCGTATCGCACCTGTTTGCTGAAAGCCGGATTCACAGCGTGCGTGCTCATCGTGCCAATCACGAGCGTGTAGCCATCCGGCGCGCTCCTCGCGGCCATTTCGGTGCCGATCAGCCCGCCGGCACCGCCGCGGTTGTCGACGATGACCTGCTGTCGCCAATCCTCGGAGAGCTTTTGCGCGACCAGGCGCGCGACGAGGTCGGTTGTGCCGCCGGGCACGCTGGGACAGATCATGCGGACCGGCTTGACCGGGTAAGTCTCCGCGGCTGCCGAAGCTTTCGCGAAGAATGCGGCGCAGGCGAACGCGCACAAGACAGCGTTGCCGGCCCCCCTCACGCGGCGACCGCCGCTCGGGTTTTCTCGCCTTCGGAGGCCCAGAGCTTCGGGTTGTCCTGGATCATGATGCGGTAGAGATGCCGCACTTCTTTCATGTCGTAATCGCCGTTAGCCTGGTGCATGACGCTGCGGTTGTCCCAGATGACCATGTCGCCCATCACCCACTGGTGACGGTACTCGAATCTCTGCTGCGTGGCATGCGCCATCAGCTCGCCGATCAGCGCCATCGCTTCGCCGTCTTCCATGCCATCGATCGAATCCATGCGGACCGGATTGAGGTACAGAAATTTGCGGCCGTTGTCGGGGTGGACGCGCACCAGGGGATGCAGCCCCGGCGGCGGCAGCTTCTTGCGGCTTTCCGGGCTGAGCTCGCGCATCTTGCGCGGGGTGTAGCGGCTTTCGAACGCGTGAACCGCTTTGAGGTCGGTGATCCGGCGCTTCACGGCATCCGGCAGCGCAGCGTAGGCGAGATGCATGTTGACGAACTGCGTGTCTCCGCCGCGGGTCGGCAGGGATATTGTGTGCAGCGAAGTCGCTCTCGGCGGACACGGATGGTTCGAGTGATCGGTATGGAACGATTCTCCGGCGATCAGATACTTACCCGGGGCGATCTCGGTGTTCCTGATTTCGGAAACCTCCGGATGGCCGAGCGCGCGGATGTCCTTGTGGTGCTGCGACAGCAGCGGGCCGAAGATCTCACCCGCCGCAGCGAACTGCGGCGCCGAGAGCTTCTGGTCGCGGAATACGAGAACGTGATGCTTGGCGAAATCGGCATTGAGCTGCTTTTTCAACGTCGCATCGGCGGGAACGGAAAGATCGAGGCCGCGGATTTCCGCGCCGGTCCCATGGCTCGTCATGGGCGTGATCGTGTAGGGGCTCATCGTCTTCTCCAGGGCAGCGTCCAGCCTTCGATGTTCCGCCTTGGCGGCCCGTTCGTAAAATGCTGTTTTCGCCATTCAGCATGGCCCTTTTGTTATGCTGAGGCGCATGACGCTGCGACAATTGAGAGCGCTGTGCGAGATCGTCCGGCAGGGGCTGCACCTTTCGAGGGCCGCAGCGGCCCTTCACACCTCACAGCCCGGCCTGAGCCGCCAGATTCAGATGCTCGAAACCGAGCTTGGCGTGGCGATATTCCAGAGGAAGCGCAATCGCATCCTAGGGCTGACCCCGCCGGGCAAGGAGATCGTCCGCTTAGCCGAATGCGCGCTCAAGGACACCGAGAACATTAGGAGTGTGAGTCAGGACCTTCAGGACCAAGGCGCCGGCAACTTTCTCGTCGCGACGACGTACACGCACGCGCGATACGTGCTGCCTGACGTGATCCCCGCCTTTGTGAAAAAGTTTCCGAGAGTTCGTCTCGAATTCTGGCAGGGCAGCCCGGAGAAGGTGATCCAGCTCGTGCAATCCGGAGAGGCCGATCTGGCGGTTGTCACTAGCCCTGACCTTCGGCTGAAGGCAGTTGCGTTCCTGCCGTTCGGGAAGTATCACCGTGTCGTGGTCACGCCGCGCGGGCATCCGCTGCTAAGACAGAAGAAACTGACGCTCGAAGCGCTCGCGCGCTACCCGATCATCAGCTACGGCTTCGAACCGAGCGGCTGGGCGAAATTCAATCACGATTTCGAAGCTCGGGGCCTCGAGGCCAATGTTGTATTCAGGGCAGTCGACGCCGACATCAGCAAGAAGTACGTGGAGCTCGGGCTCGGCGTCGCTATCCTGCCGCATATCGCCTTCGAGCCTGCTCGCGACAAGACGCTCCGGGCGATCGAGGCGAGTCATCTCTTCGAGCATCACATGATGCAGCTCTGCATCAATCGCCAACAGTTTCTGCGCGGCTATGTCTTCGACTTCATCGAGATGCTGGCGCCGCGCTTCACGCGCGCCGAAGTGGAAAAAGCGCTGCTGGCAGCGGGGTAAGCGCGCCTTCCCGGCGAGCCCGGAAAACGTCATCCCGACCCTGAGCTCGCGCATGTCGCAGGTGTGGGACCAGCTCGAGGACGGCCGCGGCATGGCGATACTGCGCGGCATCCCGATCGACCGTTACGACCCCGCCGATCTCGAGCTCCTGTACTGGGGCCTCTCGATGCATCTGGGCATCGGCATCCCGCAGAACACGAAGGGCGATTACATCGGACGCGTCGAAGACATCGGTGTGAAGTGGGGCGAAGTGCGCAACGGCGAGATCATGCGGGGTTATGTCACGCGCGCCGGCCTTCCTTTTCACAGCGACACCGGCGACGTTGCGGCGCTCCTGTGCGTCCGGCGGTCGAAATCCGGCGGTCTCACCAGCGTCGTCAGCTCGACCGCGATCTACAACGCGATACTCGAATCGGAGCCCGAAGTTCTCGACACCCTTTTCAAAGGGTTCTACTACAGCCTGCGGGGCGAGAGCGGCGATGGCGTGTCCAAGGTGAGCTCGTATCGCATCCCAGTGTTCAGCCGCGTCGGCGGCAGGCTCAACGGACGCTATATCCGCCGCACCATCGAGACCGGCGCGAAAATGGGCGGGCCTTCGCTGTCGGATGAAGAGCGGCACGCGCTCGACGTGATGGATCGCTGCTCGAACAGCGACGAATTGCGCTACGACATGATGATGGAACCGGGCGACATCCAGTACGTGAACAACTTCGTCGTACTGCATTCGCGCACCGAGTTCGAGGATTTCGAGGAACGGGAGCAAAAGCGGCTGATGCTCCGCATCTGGCTCCAGGTGCCGCAGGGTCGCGCGCTCTCGCGCGAGCACGAGACCCTGTTCGGCGAGCGCACACCGTTCGTCACCCGTGCCAAGGCGATGGAGAAGGAAGGTCTGGCGGTTGCCTGATCGGGGCTCGTGGTGCGGGGGCCGGGTCCCCTGACGATAGAGTAGGGCACGGCTGGCACGAACATGAAGCGCGCTCGCGCAGGAGATCTGATGAGGCTCATCGGTAAGACGCTGTTCGCGATCGTCGCGCTGACGCTGACGTACGCGGGCGCCCACGCGCAGGCGTATCCCGCCAAAGCCATGACGCTGATCGTGACGTTCCCACCCGGGGCCGCCACCGATACATTCGCGCGCGTTGCAGCGCGAAGCATGTCGGATCTGCTGGGCCAGCAGATGATCGTCGTGAACCGCGACGGCGCCGGGGGCATCACCGCAACGCAGTTCGCGGCGAAAGCGCCGCCCGACGGTTACACGCTGCTTTGGGGTACATCGGGGCCGATGACGATCAGCCAGGCCTGGGGCGTCAAGCTGCCCTACGACACGATCAGGGATTTCGTGCCGATCGGTGTGTTCACGCGCATTCCCTTCTTTCTGGTCGTGCATCCCTCCCTGCCGGTGAAGAATGCAAAGGAGCTCGTAGCGCTCGCCAAGGCGAAGCCGGGTGTTCTGAACTACGCCTCCGGCGGCGTGGGCGGCATCTCGCATTTCGCCGGGGAGCTCTTCAAGGCGAAATGCGAGATGCCGCCCACACCACCGGATGCGTAGTTCAGAACACCGGGCTTCGCCTTGGCGAGCGCTACGAGCTCCTTCGCGTTCTTCACCGGCAGGGAGGGATGCACCACCAGAAAGAAGGGAATGCGCGTGAACA
>JBKJPI010000335.1:0-4961 GCA_046595235.1 Burkholderiales bacterium
GGTACGGTGCACTGACGACTGGCAGTGGCCTCGTGACGCTTGTTCAGGCGCTCGTTCTAAAGGAGGATCAGCGGGCCTGCTGATCCTCCTTTAAAACGAGCGCCTGAACAAGCGTCACGCGGACACTGCCAGTCGTCAGTGCACACAGCTGACCAGGAAGGGGAAATGCGCGCTGCATTCAGCATGTCCGGCAGAATGGAAAGGCGCCATACTCGAAGAGACCGAGCGCATAGCCTGGAGCAGACCGTCAGGTCATGTCGAAATACCACACGATTGCACGCTGGAGGGAAGTGTTCATGAACCGTATTGGCCGTAGCGTTTTTCGTATGACAGTGTGCGTGGCCGTGCTGGGTGCCTCAGGCATCGCGCAGTGCGTTGCCGCGCAGTCGACGCCTCCGGCCGCTCGCGAAGTGCCGGCGCGCGTTCTGCCGGTGCCGGATACAGTCAGTCCGCAGATGCAGAAAATCATCGGCACGCCGCTGTCTCCGACCTGGAACGTCTATCCGAAGACGCCTGAGGAATGGAAAGCGCAGGTCGCGAAGACCGCCGAGGCAGCAGCGCGCGGACTGCCTGCAATGCGTGCGGCGCTGAAGGTGAGCATCGAGCCGATGACGATCGACGGCGTGAAGGCGTTCATGCTGACGCCGGCCGTCATTCCGGCGCAGAACCGCAATCGGCTGCTGATACACCTTCACGGCGGCTGCTACGTGAACGGCCCCGGCGAGTCGGGCACGTCCGAGGCGACGATGATGGCGGGCTTCGGCGGCTTCAAGGTGCTGTCGGTCGATTACCGCATGCCGCCCGATCATCCTTTCCCGGCGGCGCTCGACGACGCGATGACGATCTGGAAAGCTGCGCAAAAGATGGCGCCTGCGAAGAACATGGGAGTCATCGGTTCATCCGCGGGCGGCGGGCTCACGCTCTCGATGGTGCTGAAAGCCAAGATGGACAAACTGCCGCTTCCCGGCGCGATCGCCCCCGGCACGCCGATGTCCGATCTCACCGGCGCGGGCGACTCGTTTCACACCAACGCGATGGTCGACAACGTGCTGATCGCCTACGGCGCGAGTTGCGATGCGCGCGCCGCGATGTACGCTAATGGCCGCGATCTGAAAGATCCGCTGCTCTCGCCGGTGTACGGCGACATGTCGGGCTTTCCGCCGACAATACTGAATACAGGTACTCGCGATCTGCTTCTCTCCAACACGGTGCGCGTGCATCGCAAGTTGCGCCAGGCAGGCGTGGAGGCCGCGCTCTACGTGCACGAAGGGCAGGCACACGGCGGCTGGTACCGCGACTACACCGCGCCCGAGTCGAAGGAAACGTTCGAGGAGATCGGTCGGTTTTTCGACAAACACCTTGGGCGATGAGCGAACGTTCGCGAAAGCCTGACGGAGCGACGCCATGGAGGCCAACGGCTATAGTGCTTCCGCCGCTCATTCTTAGGAGATGTCATGACTGAAGAACGTGCTGTACTCGCAGGCGGCTGTTTCTGGGGCATGCAGGACCTGATCCGCCGCAATCCCGGTGTGATCTCGACTCGCGTGGGATACGCCGGCGGAGACGTGCCGAACGCAACGTATCGCAATCACGGTACGCATGCCGAAGCCATCGAGATCATCTTCGATCCCGCGAAGATCAGTTACCGGACGTTGCTGGAATTCTTCTTCCAGATCCACGATCCGACCACGCGTAACCGCCAGGGAAATGATACGGGTTCGAGCTATCGTTCAGCGATCTTCTATACCAGCGATGAACAGAAGACGGTAGCTGAAGACACGATCGCCGATGTGAATGCCTCGGATCTGTGGCCGGGCAAGGTGGTGACCGAAGTGGCGCCTGCAACCGACTTCTGGGAAGCCGAACCCGAACATCAGGATTATCTGGAGCGTATTCCGCACGGCTACACCTGTCATTTCGTGCGGCCGAAGTGGAAACTGCCGCATCGGGTCACTGCCGGGTAGCTCGAGATTCTGACTTGGCCTCGGTTCCGTGTGATCTTGAGACCGATCAGAAGGATGTAGCTGCCGACTCGCACGGCTCTCGTAGAGCACGTCCAGTATGCAACGATTAAGGGACAGACTGAGCTGTCCCGGATTCCATTACGCGATCTCACGCGCACCCTGCCGCCATTCGGCGCGGACTTTGCCGCCGAGCTGGCACGCTGCCTTAGGCTGAGGGTGAAGAAACGACTGGGAGCGCAGTTCGGTCAGTCCGGATGCAGCTCTGGCACCCTATCCCCCTCGCCCTCAGTCGGTCGCGTGATTGGGAACACATTCCGGCAGTGCTCCGCGAGCATCTCGCGAAACGCGATGGCAAAGGGCGGCAGCGGGCGCCGTCGATCTGACAAAACTGTCAGCAGCTCGCTGAGCGGTTTTCCCTGATACATCACGCGTACGATCCGCAGCCGATAGTGCTGGGTTCGCAATGCGGATGGGATGATCGCGACGCCGTGGCCGGCTTCAGCAAGCGCGAGCAACGCGTGCGGTGCGCGGCTTTCAATCAGGACGTTGGGTGTGATCCCGGCCAACCTGCACGCGGCATCGAACGTTTTGCGGATGACGAACTCGGAGCTGATCTGTAACAGGGGGTACGGCGCGAGCTCGCTGATTTCGATCTGCCCATCCTTACCGATTTTCTGCCTGGGATGGCAGGCCGCGAGCATGTCGACGGCCTCGAGCGGGTAGCTCTCGAAGCGGTGGTCGTCCTGCGGGATCGCACGCAGGAGGCTCTGGGCGAGGTGGATCTCGCCGCGCTCGAGCATCGTCAGCATATCGGGGCCGACGGCGTCGAGCAGCTTCACCTGCACGTTCGGATAGCGCTGTGCGTAGCGGTGCAGGAAGTCGGCGAAGATGCCTTCGATAAGATGCGGCGAGGCGGTTACCTTCAGGGTGCCGGTATCGCCGTGTCGCAGCAGCAGCGCCCGTTCGCCGATCGCGCTCGCGGAATTGAGCAGTCCCCGGCAGTCACTCAGCAGTTGCTCGCCTTCCGTCGTAAGGATCAGGCGGCGCCCGACGCGATCGAAGAGCTTCAGGCCGAGCTCGTGCTCGAGATCGCTGATCTGCCGCGATAGCGCGGGCTGCGCAGTGTGCAGGCGCTTTGCCGCGCTCGACACGGTGCCCAGCTCCGCCACGGTAACAAAGGTTCGAACGTGCTTCAGGTCCACGCGCCTCCCTTATGCCGAGCCGGCATCGACAATCAGCCGAATACTATATTGGACGCAGGGTGTTCGCTTGACCACAATCGCCCTCACACCGTCGCGCCACGCGACAGAGGAGCAAGCGATGAAAGCGCGTTACATGACCCTGCTAATTGCAGTCTTCTTTGCCCACCACCCCGCTTACGCGGGTGCACAGATATGGCCGACTAAACCGGTGCGGGCGATCGTCCCATACGCGGCCGGGAGCACCACCGACATCGTTCCCCGTGCCGTGTTTGACCAGCTCTCGGCGCAGCTCGGCCAGAACATCCTCGTAGACAATCGCGCCGGCGCAGGCGGGACGATCGGTGCAGGCCTCGTCGCCAAA
Organism: Burkholderiales bacterium; assembly: GCA_046595235.1. Lineage (GTDB taxonomy): Bacteria > Pseudomonadota > Gammaproteobacteria > Burkholderiales > SG8-41 > JAQGMV01. Next base: position 3,528 of record JBKJPI010000335.1, read on the forward strand.
GCGACCTCCGACGGTCATACGGTGCTCGTGAATTCGTCCGCGCACACGATCGCGCCATCGCTCTACACCAATCTCGCCTACCATCCTGCGCGCGACTTTTCCGCGGTCGTGCCGCTGGGCATCTCAGCGTGCGCCCTCGTGGTCTCACCCGCAAAAGGTTTCAGGACCGTCGGCGATCTCGTTACAGCAGCGAAGGCGAAGCCGGCCTCGTTCAACTTTTCGTCGGTCGGCGTCGGGACCGCAACCCATCTCAGCGCCGAGCGGTTCCGGTTCAGCTCTGGAATCGCCGCAGTGCATGTGCCGTTCAAGGGCGGCGCGGAGGCCATGTCGGAGGCGATCGCCGGCCGCGTCGAATTTTTCTTCGGTCCGGTCGGGCTGGTGCTGCCGCATGTGAAGGATGGCAGGCTCGCTGCGCTCCTGGTGAACGGATCGAAACGCGCCACCGCCTTGCCGGACGTGCCGACAGCGCGTGAAGCCGGCTTCGTCAACGCCGAGTATCCGATCTGGTTCGGCCTCTTCGCGCCCTCGAAGACGCCGCGCGAAGTCATCGACAAGCTGTACAGGGAGACTACGAAGGCGCTCCAGACTCAGAAGGTGCGTGACCGGCTCGCCGTGCTCGGCGTCGATCCGATGATCATGGCGCCAGCCGAGTTCGACGCGTTCATCCAAAAGGCCGTCGCGACGGACGCAGCGCTCGTGAAGACGATCGGCATCAAGGCAGAATGACGTGGCGGAAGCCGCCCATACTTTTGCCGACAGCGGCGCCTACGAGCGCTTCATGGGGCGCTGGAGTCGTGCCGTCGCCCCTCAGTTTCTCGACTGGATCTCGGCGCCGCCGGGCGGCAACTGGCTCGACGTCGGCTGCGGCACGGGAATCCTCACCGAACTGATCTTCGAGCGGTGCGCTCCTGCCGCAGTGTTCGGCATCGATCCGCAAAAGGCACAGATCGACCACGCGAAATGTCAGCCTGTCGGGCAGCGCGCAACGCTGCGAGTAGCCAACGCGGAGGCGCTGCCATTCTCTGACGCGGTTTTCGACGTCGTAGCGTCTGCGCTGGCAATCAATTTCATCGGCGACCACGCTCGCGCCTTATCGGAGATGCGGCGTGTCGCGCGGCCCGCTGGCACCGTTGCCGGCTTCGTCTGGGACTTCGAAGCCGAGCGTTCTCCGAGTGGGCCCCTGCGCGTGACGATGCGTAACACTGGAGCGGAAGTGCCGGATATTCCCGGGGCTAACGCGTCGAGCCTGCGCGCGCTTGCGGCGCTTTTCGAGCAGGCGGGGTTTCGGGACGTCACTACGACGACGATCGAAGTGACGCTGCCTTACGCCGACTTCGAAGCATTTTGGGAAGCGCAGACACCGAGTTACAGCCCGACAACCCGCATTATCAACGCGATGTCCCCTGGCGAGCGCGAGCAACTGATGGAGCGCGT
>JBKJPI010000050.1:0-2788 GCA_046595235.1 Burkholderiales bacterium
CAGGACCCAGCCGGAAGCGCCGTGTCGCGCGCCGCAGAGTTGAAACCGCGGTCTTCATGACGGCCTCCCGGGGCGAGGCCCGTCGCTGCGCCACAGGCTGTCGGCGGCGTCCTCTTCGCGCTGAGAATCGCCGTCGTCGTCGCCCCAGTCCGGCTTTTCCTCGTCGGGCGCGAGCACCGGCATCGGATCGAGCTGCCGCCACGCCGGCGCGCTGGTCAACAGGCTTCCGATCAGCCCCGCGCCCTGCAGCGTCCAGGTCACCACACCGGCCGAGAGCAGAATCGCCGATGCACGAACCCCGGTCTCCAGCGAAACGACGCCGCGTAACTGAGTATTTTCCTCCGCGTCTTTGGTTCCTTCGGCGGCGGCCGGCGCCGTCAAGGCGCGTGAGCTCGATGGAACCACTTGCAGGATCACCGGGCGCACGTCGGCCTCGGCGACTGCGTCGAGGACGAGAAGGGGCGCTGCGTGGCTGTTCGAGTCCCCGCCGAGCCGAGCCGATTGCGAAGACTGCGCGGTGCGCACGGCATCGTCCGCCGCACGGGCCGCCGGCCGGTCGAGCACACTCACCTGTCCATCACCTTCGCCGGCGGGGGCAACGCGCGCCGGCGCGACGGCGAGGTCGGCCGAAGCTCTCGCGAGCGCCGCCCGCGCGCGCGAATCGGGCGTAGTCGGGGCGCTGGACGCGACGGTCTCTTCGGCTTGCGTCGATGCAGAAAGGATCACGGGGACAAACTCCGGCGCAGGCTCGGGGAATTTCGTGCGGATGACGTTCACGGTGAGGGTGCGCGGCGTTGCATCGATATCGACGCCGTTATTGGCGATGCCGCCGTCGTCCTGCAAGCGGAACGTGAAGCTCGCATAACTCACGCCGGTGCCACGGACCGCAGGGGTGAATCTCAGCTCGCCGGTTGCGATACGCGTGCTGGATATGAAATCACCGGCTTTGACCGGAACACCCGTCAGCGTCAGGCTGCCGGCGCCGGGGAGTGTCTGAATCTGTACGTTGAGCATCGCATTTGCTGCGGTGTCGGCCGGATCGCTGAAGCCGAAGTCGGCCGCTGCGAAGGTGTAGGCGATGTCTTCCCGCGTGGTCACCGTGCGATTCGTTCCGGCGGGTGCATCGTTGACCGATGTCACATCGAGTGTCAGCGTGCGCGAAAGCGCCGCCAGGTCCGCGCCGCCGTTCGCGACGCCGCCGTCATCCTGCACCTGGAAAGTGAAGCGCCCGTAAGCGGCGCCGTTCTCATTTGCGGCGGGTGTAAGCCGCAGGCTTCCGGCCGCGATGCTCGCAGCCGAGACCACCTGGCCTCCGGTCACCGCGGTACCGGCGAGGGTGAGGGCGCCGCCGCCGTTTACCGAGCCGATTCTGATCGCAAGGAAAGCATTCGCATCGGAATCGGCGAAACCGAAATCGGCGACGCGGAAAGTGTAAGTGCTGTCCTCGAGCGTGATGACCGTTACGTCCGCGGCTGTCGGCGCATCGTTGACCGCGGTTACGTCGATGGTGATCGCGCGCGCGATCGGGTCGAGATCGACACCGCCGTTAGCAACCCCCCCATCGTCCTGCAGCTGGAAAGTGAAGCTCGCGTAAGCCGCGCCGTTGGCATCGGTCGCCGGACTGAACGCAAGCTTGCCGCCCGCGATGTCCGCGACCGCAACGAATTGGCCGCTCGTGACTGCAAGGCCGTCGAGCGTCAGTGCGCCCGCTCCAGGGAGCGTGGTGATCTTCACAGCGTTCAATGCGTTCGACGCTGCATCGGACGGATCGGTAAACCCGAAATCCGGCGTGCTGAAAATGTAGGGCGATTCCTCCAGCGTCGTAACGGTCCGGGCAACGCCGGCGGGGGCGTCGTTTAACGAAATGACATCGATTGTCATTGCGCGCTGGATCGGATCGAGATCCACACCGCCATTGGCGACGCCACCATCATCCTGCACCTGGAAAGCGAAGCTCGCGTAACCCGCGCCACTGGCATTGGCTGCGGGAATGAATCGGAGCTTGCCCGCAGTGATGTCTGCAACCGATATCAACTGGCCGAAGGTGACCGGAACGGAGTCGTTCGCGAGGATGCCGCTCAGCGGTAACGCAGCAATTCTGATCGCGGCCAGCGCACCCGCACCCGCAGCACTCGGCGCATCCATCGGGTCGGTAAACCCGAAATCCGCCGCGCTGAACGTGTAAGCCGTATCTTCGAATGTTGTAATCGTCCTGCCGGCGCCAAGGGGGGCGTCATTCACCGAGGCGATATCTATAGTCATCGTCCTCGGCGTGGAATCGATGTTCGCGCCCCCGTTCGCGACGCCGCCATCATCCTGCGTCTGGAAGTTGAAGCTGGCGTACCCCGCACCCGTGACATTCGCCACCGGTGTGAATGTCAGATTTCCCGCGGCGATGTCGGCGGCCGAGACGAACTGCCCGGCGCTTGTCGCGACGCCCGAAAGCGCGAGCGTTCCCGCACCCGGCGGCGCAGTGATCCTCACGGCGGCCAGCGCATTGGCGCCGGCCACACCCAGCGCGTCGGTCGGATCGGTGAACCCGAAGTCTGCCGCGCTGAACGTATAGATCGCGTCTTCGAGTGCGACGATCGTCGTGCTCGCACCGCGCGGCGCATCGTTGACTGCGGTCACGTTCACCGTCATCGTTTTCGGCGTCGTATCGAGATCGACGCCGCTGTTGGCGACGCCGCCGCCATCCTGCAGCTGGAAAGTAAAGCTCGCGTATCCCGCGCCGTTGGCGTTGGCCGCCGGGGTGAACACGAGCGCGCCGGCTGCGATGTAGGCTGCG
>JBKJPI010000509.1:0-4336 GCA_046595235.1 Burkholderiales bacterium
CGCGTGGCGATCAGCAGCGCCACGGGGCCGGAAGCTTTGTCGGACGGAGCGGGCTGGATCATGGGGTCCTCTTTAGGGGGCAGGATGCATCGGCGAAACGTGTGCGAACGTGTGTAGTCGTTCGGCAGGTCAGCGAATCGACATCCCTGAGAGCTCGCGCAGCCGCCGCTCCAGGAATCGCCGCTCCGGCGCCTGCCGGGCGAGCTCGAGTGCCCGCTGGTAGGAGGTTCGGGCTTCAGAGGTTTTTCCGAGCCGCCGGTAGAGGTCCGCCCGTGCCGCGTGAGCGAGGTGGTAATCCTGCAGATCGCCGCGCGTCAGCAGCGGGTCTATGAGCGCGAGCCCCGCGGCGGGCCCGTCTCGCATCGCCACGGCGACCGCACGGTTGAGCTCCACCACGGGTGAGGGGTCCGCGCGAACCAGCACGTCGTAGAGCCCGACGATCTGCGACCAGTCCGTGGATGCAGCCTTGGGCGCCTCCGCGTGCACCGCGGCGATCGCCGCCTGCAGCGTGTAGACCCCGAAGCGGCGCGAGGCCAATGCTTTCTCCACCAGCGCCGAGCCTTCCGCAATCTGTGCCCGGTTCCAGAGCGCGCGGTCCTGGTCGTCAAGGAGGATTACGTCGCCCGCGACTGAAGTGCGAGCTGCGCGCCGCGACTCCTGGATGAGCATCAACGCAAGCAGGCCGATCACCTCGGGCTCCGGCAGCAGCTCGACGATCAGCCGCCCGAGGCGTATCGCTTCGCCCGACAGATCGTGACGCGTGAGCTCTGCACCGGACGATGCGTAATAACCTTCATTGAAAACGAGATAGACCACGCGCAGGACGCTCTCGAGCCGCGCGGGCAGCTCTGCGCGCTCCGGCACCGCATACGGGATTCGCGCATCGCGAATTTTGTTCTTCGCCCGTACGATGCGCTGCGCAAGTGTCGCCGCAGGCGTGAGATACGCGCGCGCGATCTCTTCAGTCGTCAGGCCACAGACTTCGCGCAGCGTGAGCGCCACCTGCGCATCGGCAGAGAGCGCCGGATGGCAGCACGTGAAGACAAGCCGCAGGCGGTCGTCCTCCACGCTCGCATCACTCGCTTCCGGCGCCACCTCGGCATCGGCGTCGAGCTCACTTGCGAGCTCTGCGATGGTGGTATCGAACTTTGCACGACGGCGAATCCTGTCGATCGCCTTGAAACGGCCCGCAGACACAAGCCACGCACGAGGATTATCGGGGACGCCGTCGCGCGGCCACTGCTCGACAGCGGCAGCGAATGCGTCGTGCACCGCCTCTTCCGCGAGATCGAAGCTACCGAGCAGACGAATGAGCGTCGCGAGAACCCGTCGCGAATCGGTACGGTAGACCGAATCGACGGTTGCGCGGATGCGCTTGGCTGTGTCGGCGTTCATGGTGAAAGCTGCTCCAGGGATGCTTCGGCGGCGCCTGTGCTCGCGGCGGTCGACGTTGACTGCAGTATTGTAAGACGTGTACATCCGGGTCCGGATTTCGTGCGTTCCACCGCGCGCCTCGCGAGCAGCTCAAGCCCGCGCGTGGATTGCCGTAATGGGACCGATGACCACGGCTGCTGCTGCAAAAATAGCGCGCTTCGAAATCGAGCGGGTTTTCGGGTCCGACAAGGAGGGCACGGTCGCGGTCGCCCGCGACACTGCCGGCAATCGTCACGTCACGATCAAGACGCTCCCTGTCTGCGGAGCGGATGCCGCAGGCCGCGCCAGGCTTTCCGCTGTGCTCGACTCGGCCAATACCTTCATTGAGCTGTCACATCCGAACATCGTCGCGCTTCTCGAAGCGGGCGAAGATGCTGGCGCGCCTTACCTCGTATTCGAGCATGTCCAGGGTGAGCGCCTCTGCGACGTCCTGACCGAGGGCCGCCAGATCCCGGTCAACCGCGCGCTCGACCTCACGATCCAGATTCTCAAGGCCCTCGGCTTCGCGCACCAAAAAAACCTGGTGCACGGCGATCTGAAGCCGGCGAGCATCATCCTCGCGAAAGACGATAAAGCATTCGTCACGGACTTCCGTCTCGCCGATGTGAGCTTGCCGCACGTAGCGGACGATACGACGGCGTGCGGCTCGGCCGCGTACGTCGCGCCTGAATGCGCAGGCAGCGGCAGCGCGACGCCGCGCGCAGATCTCTTTGCTGTTGCGATGATGCTTTATCAGATGCTTACGGGACGCACCGCCGCGTCGGGTGCCACGCCTGCTGAAGTCACGAAACAGATCGCCGCGGCCACCTTCACACCGCCATCGCGCATCAACGACAAGATCGACGAACGCCTCGACGGCCTGTTGTTGAAGGGACTCGCCAAGGATCCGGTTGAGCGCTTCGATAGTGCCGCCAAGATGGAGGATGCGCTCTATCTTTATCTCAACCCCGAACCTGAAAACAGCACTGCCGAAGAGTCTTCAGACGGCACGCTCGGCTTTCTGCTGCGGCGCATGCGCCACAAGAGCGACTTCCCGGCGCTCTCGGCCACGATCAGCGCGATCAACCGCGCGAGCGCGGACGACGATGGCGGCTCCACCGCGCTTTCGGACAGCATCCTCAAGGACTTTGCGCTGACGAGCAAGCTTCTGAAGACGGTGAACACTGCCTACTTCGGAAACTTCAGCGGCACGATCTCCACGATCTCGAAGGCCGTAGTCATCATGGGCGTCGATCGGATTCGGAATGCCGCGATCACGCTGATGCTGTTCGAGCACCTCCAGAACAAGGCGCACGCCGCGCGCTTGAAAGACGATCTCGTCGCGAGCTACTTCAGCGGCATCCTCGCGCGCCAGCTCGCACAGAAAACCGGCGTCAAAAGCGGAGAAGAGGCGTTCATCTGCGCCACCTTCCATAACCTCGGCCGCTTGCTCACGAGCTTCTATTTCCCCGAAGAAGGGCGCGAAATCGAGAAGTTGACCGCTCAGAAGCGCACGAGCGAGACGCAGGCGTCATTGCAGGTGCTCGGCGTCAGCTACGAAGCTCTGGGAATCGGCGTTGCGAAGGTGTGGAACTTTCCGGCACGTCTCGTTCAGAGCATGCGGCAAATCAGGGAAGAGCGCGTCTCGCGGCCCGAAACCGAAGATGAAAAGCTGAGAGCCGTGGCCGGTCTATCCGCGAACGTTTGCGACGCCATGCGCGAAGCGAACCCAACCGAACGTGAGAAGCGGCTCGGCGAGCTTGCCCGCAAGTACAGCGATGCGCTCGGCGTGAGCGCGCAGCTCATGTCGACTTCGATCAAGCAATCGGCAGCCGCGCTCGCGAAAGAGGCGATCGCGCTCAACATCAAGACCGACGGCAGTGCGTTCCTCGCAAGTACCGCCAGCGCCGGTGACAAGGCGGCAGTTGCGGAAACGCAGGCCGAGTTGAAGTGCCTGCTGAGTGAAACCGCGCTCGAAACTGACGCGTCCATGCAGCAGCAAGGGCAGCCCGTAGCTGAGAACCCTCAGCGCAAAACGATGCTGTTCGACGGCATCGAAGACGTCACCATGAAGCTCATGGGCGACTTCAAGCTGAACGATGTCCTGCGCACGATCCTAGAAACGATGTATCGCAGCATGGGGTTTACGCGGGTTCTGCTCTACACGCGCGACACCGCGAGCAATTCGATGAAAAGCCGCTTCGGGTTCGGCGTCGATGTCGACAAGATCGTCGCCGGTAAATTCTCGATCGCGCTCGGCGAAGCCAAAGACGTGTTCCAGGCGGCTGTCACGAATGGCGCGGACGTCTTCATCCAGAGCGTCAACGCGGAGGCCATCCGCAAACACATACCGGAAGCTTACCGCCGCGCAATTCCCGCCAAGTCATTCGCACTGTTTCCGATCGTCGTGAAAGGAAAACCCGTGGCGCTCCTTTACGGCGATTCGGACGTCGAAGGTTCGATCCGCTTCACCGCCGATGAGTTGTCGCTTCTGAAAACACTGCGCAACCAGGCCGTGATCGCGATCAAGGCGGCATAGTCGCGTCGACGGCGAAATCGAGCAGCTTCCAGTCCCATCGCGCATCCCCTTCGAAACTCCTGATCGGCAGGCCCCACCCCCATTGTTCGATGAAGTGGTAGATCGTGGCCCGCTTCAGCTTTTCGTTTCTTTCCGTCGCTGGAATGCCGCCTGTGGTTTTGATATCCCATTCGCTGGTACAGCTCACCTGGTAAGCATCCCCGCTCAGCCTGGCATGCACCGTGGACGCCATGAACTTCTGGTCGACGATGCAGCGTACAGGCCGCACCGTGGCATCCCGCAGGCCGGTGTCGGCGTTCAACTCCGCACTGGTGGTTTTGGTGAATGCGAAAACGCCGTTCAGGACGTTGGGATAACCCTTGAGCTCGTGAATCTTCACGCCGG
>JBKJPI010000530.1:0-3260 GCA_046595235.1 Burkholderiales bacterium
TCGTCATGCCCGGAAGTCATTCTACCGTCCGGGACCTTTCTGTCGTTGACCGACGAAGCCGCCCGACTCTAGAAACAACCTGCTGCAAAAAGCAGCCGCATCCTGCAGCGATTCCGATTCCGATTTCGGTCTCAGCCTGCAGTAGTCCATTGCGTAGACCTCAACCGCCCGCACGGCGATCGCCGGCAATCTCGCGCGGGCGCATGATCGCGAATGCAATCAGCGATACCAGCACTAGGAGCGCGATCAGCAGGAACGCCGCCGCCCATCCACCTCTGGACATGCCGCCGGCGAGATCGAGCGTGTATCCGATCATGAGCGGACCGATGAATCCGCCTGCGTAGCCAAGCGTCGAATGCACGGCAAGGGTCGCGCCGCGACGCGAAGGCTCCGCCGTTCCCGCCGCACCGGCTGTAAGCGACGACGAATCGAGCCAGACGACGAGCCCATAGATGAGAAGCAGCGCGACGGCCGCGGTATAAGACAGCGTTCCGACCGCCGCGAGCCCACTCGCCACCATGATCGATCCGATCATCGCGACGCAAATCACGCGGCGGCGCCCGAACCGCATCGCCGCCTCATTGCCGAGAACGCTCGCGGCGGTGCCGATCAGACCGAGCGCCGTGACAACCACCGTAGGCGACATGTGCCACGCCCCGTCGGCCCGATTGAGTGCGACAAAGCCGAGAAACGCGACCGCCCAGCCGCGCAGCGCGTTCATTTCAAGCGTGTGGAAGCAGTACGCCTGCGCGTAGGCCATCGCAGAACGGTTGCGAAAGACGAACCTGAAATCGAACAGGCCCCCGACATCGCCCGCGGCAACCGCAAAGACTTTAAGACGCGGAGCTGCCATCGCAACGATGCACCACGCTACACCTGCACTCACGCCCGCAAGCATGAAGGCAGAACGCCATCCGTATGCTTCTGCCAGTAAATCTGCGCACGCGAAGGACAATGCGCCGGAAACGCCGATGCTGGCTGCGTGGCCCGTCACGGCCCGCGACATGAGCTTCGGATCGACGTGATCCCCGAGGAGCTTCACGCCGGTCATATACGTACCCGCCCAGCCGATTCCGGTAAGCGCGCGTGTCGCCAGAGCCGACCAGAACCCTTCGGCGAGAAAACCGAACATGAGATGCCCTGCGATCGTGCACCCTACACCGAAAAGATATACGCGCTTAGCGTCGACGCGGTCGGTCAGCGTCACGAGAAGCGGCACCGAAAGCATATAGGCGCCGTAGAAGACTGCGGTGATCCAGCCGGCCTCGCTGTACGTGAGATCCCACAGCCGCATCATCCCGGGCAACAGCGCGGGCCAGAAGAATGCGCCGATCTGTACGAATACCTGCGCCGCGCATACTGCGGCGACAAGTCGCGCGCTCCTCATCCGCCCGCCCAGATCATTATCGGAACCGAAGCGGCCTTACGTGCGGGTTAGCGCAGCACTGAAATGATTCCGGACACGGGACATTATCGAAGACGCAGCTCCGCGGCGATGCCTGCCACCCGCGATTTCAATTCGTCCACCTCGGCCTGAATACGCGCGACGTCTTCTCTGAGCGTCGCAATCTCGGAGACCGACGTCATCGCGACGACCGTAGCTGATGCGCCGGACTGCACTTCCTGCACAGCGACGGGGCCCGAAAGGAGATGTGCCCAGCGGTTCTCCCTCGATCCAGGTTGCCGCGGCAACTCCGTTACCAGCGCACCCGCGGCTCTGTCGCGAAGCTCGTGCAGAAATGCTTCGACCGAGGAGATGTCGCTGAACGGGTGAAGGCGTTCGCAATTCATGCGGAGCTCGCCGGCGGTCTGCGGCCCCCGCAGCATCAGCACCGCAAGGATCGCGCTCGCCTGCCGCGGGACCTGCAGCACGCGCTCGAAGTTATGCGTGTAACGCGACACGCGCCCGCCGCTCGATTCTATGACGAGGTTCATGGTCTTCAGGCTGTCGATCGACGACCGCACCTCCGTCTCACTCGTGTTGATGATCGGGGCGCGGCTCGTTTTCTGATTGCAGCCGGAGACCAGTGAATTCAGCGTCATCGGATACGTGTCCGGCACCGTGCGCTCTTTCTCCATGAGCACGCCGAGCACACGCGTTTCGACAAGCGACAATTCACCGGGCATCAACCACCTCTGAGCGTTTATGCTCATTATAGGCACCCTGCTTTCTTTCGCAGGCTGCTCGGCGACAGCGCAGAGCCTGTTATGAACTTTAGCGTGGGCGACGTTTAGCCATGACAGGCTCTGGATTTGCTCGGTATAACGATCACGCAGGAATGGTAAGGTATCCTTGACGTTCGAAAACCTTAGCACTCAACTGGAGGGCCCATGAATAAGAGCTTTCTCTTGGTAGCCGGTGCCGTAGCAGTGACCATGACGCTCGCGGGCGGATGCAAACGCGAAGAGCCGAAGACGACTGCGGCGCCCGCACCGGCCGCGAGCACACCGGAACCGCCCAACCCGCCCACCGTGACGGGTGTAGCGCCGACGCCCGCCGCTCCCCCCAAGGATGCGGGGCCGGCCGAGCGCGCAGGACGCGCCATCGGCGAGCAACTCGACGATACGACGCTCACCGCAAAGGTCAAGGCGGTTTTGCTTCAGGCGCCCGATGTGAAAGGCACCGACGTGAATGTCCAGACCGAAAAGGGCGTGGTTCAGCTCAGCGGCTTCGTGGCGTCCCAGGCCGAGATCGAACGCGCAATGCAGCTCGCACGCGGCGTGGGCGGCGTAAAAGAAGTGCATAACAAGATGAGTCTCAAGAGCGGCAAATGATGGGGTGTTCCTGAGCTCAGGCCGCGAACCGGGGTTTCCGCCTCGGCGTGCTACCCGCCCCCTGCGGCCGAGATGCCGACCGGTTTCACCAAGTGCGCCGCGCTGCGGCCGGGAAGATACACGGGCTGGTACTCGGACCGGCTCGGTTGACCCGGCGCAACGTGCATGACTTCGTTCTGCATATCGAAGACGAGTGAGGCGATGGTCATCGTGGACCCCTGCCCCTGATACTCGTGCGGGGTGCGGCAGATCGCGCGGGGAGCGCCGAATTCGTCGCGCAGCACGGCCTTGACGTCATCGACGGTGATGGCGCCGATCCTGGGCTCGAGCAACTGACGCGCACGGAAATCGCGGTACAGACTGTCGCCGTTGTATGAGGCGCCGACGCCCTGGGACTGCGCGACCAGCGATTGAAAGTGATTGGAGTGCGTGAGGAGACCACGTTCCGGATACACCGGGTACACGCTATCGGGTGTCGTTTCGAA
>JBKJPI010000600.1:0-4534 GCA_046595235.1 Burkholderiales bacterium
GCCGCGCATGAGATCATGATCGGCACGCCGGCCATCCGAAATCTCATCCGCGAAGGCAAGGTCGCTCAGATGTATTCCGCAATCCAGACCGGTCAGGGCTTCGGCATGCAGACGCTCGATCAGAACATGCTCGAGCTGGTGAAGCGCAACGTGATCACGGTTGAAGAAGGTCGGTCACGCGCGGCGAACAAGGACAATTTTAGATAATTCGCCCGAAAGTAAAACCCTACTTTCGGCCGGAAACACCTACGCCCAAAAGTAAAAAGCTACTTTTGGTCGGAACGGCAAGTTAGACACCAAGGCTTGGGGCGGCCCGGCGCCTTGGTGCGGATACAGCAAGACCTACGAAGAACCAAATGGGTATGCAGCCCGCTCAGTCTTTCGTAGCAGTTTCAAGCTCGAATCGGCGGGCTTTGCCCGCGATTCAGTTCAAATTAGCAGTTCCGGCGCAAAGTAGGTTTTCACTTTGCGACGAAAGAATAGGGAGGAAGAGTGATGCTGCAGTTCGAAGAACAAACAGTTGGAGGCGGGGGTGTGACGGGGGGCATGGCGATGGCGGCGGTGCCGCAATCTGCAGCGCGGACTTCCGCGGACGCAGAGGCTCAAGCCGAGGCGGAGTTTCGCCGCATCAATGTGGCCGACAAGCGCGTCATCAATGGCCAGACCGACGTCAACCAGCTCGTGCCTTTCAAATACAAGTGGGCGTGGGAAAAGTATCTCTCCGCATGTGCGAATCACTGGATGCCCCAGGAAATCCAGATGAGCCGCGACATTGCGCTGTGGAAAGACCCGAACGGCCTGACCGAGGACGAGCGGCGGATCGTCAAGCGCAACCTCGGCTTCTTCGTGACGGCGGATTCTCTGGCGGCGAACAATATCGTGCTCGGCACCTATCGGCACATCACTGCGCCCGAGTGCCGGCAATATCTGCTGCGGCAGGCATTTGAAGAGGCGATCCACACCCACGCGTATCAGTACATCGTCGAGAGCCTGCAGCTCGACGAAAGTGAAATCTTCAACGCGTACCACGAGATCCCCTCGATCCGCGCCAAGGACGAGTTTCTGATCCCGTTCATCAACACACTGACAGATCCCGCATTCAAGACGGGCACCCTGGAAAACGACCAGAAACTGCTGCGCAGTCTCATCGTCTTCGCGTGCGTCATGGAAGGCCTCTTCTTCTACGTCGGCTTCACCCAGATCCTGGCGCTTGGGCGTCAGAACAAGATGACCGGCGCTGCCGAGCAGTATCAGTACATCCTCCGCGATGAGTCGATGCACTGCAATTTCGGCATTGATCTCGTGAACACGATCAAGGCTGAGAACCCCGGCCTGTGGACGCCGGAATTTCGTGAAGAGATTCGCGAAATCATGACCCGCGCGGTCGAACTCGAATACCGCTACGCGGAAGACACTATGCCGCGCGGCGTCCTTGGAATGAACGCGGCGATGTTCAAGGAATACCTTCGCTACATCGCGAATCGGCGCTGCCAGCAGATCGGGCTCGACACCCTCTTCGAAGGGGCTACGAACCCGTTCCCATGGATGGCGGAAATGATCGACCTCAAGAAGGAAAAGAACTTCTTCGAAACCCGGGTCACCGAATACCAGACCGGTGGAGCGTTGAACTGGGATTAAAAGCTGGCACCACCGGCAGGTCGAACAGGGAGAACGTCGATTGGGATACAGCCTGAAGTACCGGCGTTACCGTAGCCGCAGACCGAGCATGCACACGGTGACCGAGGTTCGCGCGGAGATCAACTACACGCTGTGGCTTCGCTTCGACGATGGATTGGAAGGCCACGTGTACCTCGGCGATCTCGTGGGTACCCAGACCTTTGGACTTTTATCGGACGAAGAAAAGTTCAGTCGGGCCGCGATAGACCCGATCTCGAATGCCATCACGTGGGAAGGCAATCTCGCGCTCGATCCTGACGCCCTCTACCGGGACGTCGTGAGTAAGGTACAGGCCGCGCTTCATTAGATCGGTCGAGGGACATAGGAGAAGGCATGGCGCAAAAGAAAAAAGCACCGCGCAGGAACGCTGCAAAAGCGGGGGCCGCTGGAAAGCGGCCAGGCCGCTCGGCTGCCGCCAAACGACCGGGTAAGGCGGGTATTAAGGTAGCGTCCACCAAAAGCGTCAAGGCGAAATCCGGGCAGCGCAGTTCGGGGAGTGGAGCCGCGACAGGTGCGCGGAAGGCGCCCAAAAAAAAGCCGACTAAAAAGTCGGCTAAGAAAAAAGCAGCCAAGAAAAAGCCCGCTGTCCCTCGTCGGCGCCCGGCACCTGAAGCTCTGAAGGCCCAACATGCCTCAAAGCTTCCTGTACCGCAAACGCCCAGACCGGTTTCGATCCCTGGCGCTTGGCCTTTTCCCATGGGGAATCGGTCGTAAGATCGCGCCATTACCTGCGGCCCGTGTGGCTTATCGCCGCGTGACCGCCGGTGTGAATCTGGCCGGACGAACAGCAGGGTGCCCACGATACCCAATTCGCCGAGGTCCGGCAAGATAACGGCTGTTGTGCGATGCAACACAGGCGTGTACCGTTAAAAATCAGTAACTTATTGCATTGCAGCACCACGCTGTATCGGTTTATAAAGCTCGCGGAAAGCGCTTGACAACAACGCCTGATTAGCCCGCGCTCACGTGAGCGCGCGCCTCGATGCCAGTTGCGATCGTCGCAGCTTCATACGGCGCACTTGTTCAAATAGCCTTGATCGAGGTCACGCTTGATTACGCAACGTGATCAACGTCAGCACATCAGCGCACGTGCATCGTGTTGAGTTAAAGTGTGACGCGTGGCGCTCGCGCCATTCGATCGTTGCGTTTCTCTGGGGGGAGGACGATGAAAATCCTGCTGCATCTCACGCGTGCGCTCGTCGCGCTCGCCATATTCACCACGAGCGCCGCGGGCTATGCGCAGACCGATGATTGCAAAAATCGGGGGCAACTCGACACGCAGTATTGCGATGAGAACAAGGATCTCGTCGCCGATACACCGAAGGATCCGAAGCGCTGGAAAAATCCGGGCACGCTCGTCTTTACTTACACGCCGGTCGAAGATGCCGCCGTTTACGAGACGGCCTTCAAGCCTTTCCTGGATTACCTCAATAAGTGCACATCGAAGCGGGTCGTCTATTTCCCGGTCCAGTCGAACGCTGCGCAGATCGAAGCGATGCGCGCCGGCCGCCTGCATGTCGGAGGTTTTTCCACCGGCCCCACGGGTTTCGCCGTCAACCTGGCGGGCGCTGTTCCCTTCGCGGTCAAAGGCACGGAAAAGGAATGGCAGGGGTACCGGCTCATCGTGATTGTCAAGAAAGCCAGTCCGTACCAAAAGCTCGCTGATCTCAAGGGTCGGAAAGTAGCGCATACATCGGCGTCTTCCAATTCCGGCCATCTGGCACCTCAAGTGCTCTTTCCGCCGGAAGGCCTCACCCCGGATAAGGATTACAAGGTTCTCTTTTCGGGCGGTCACGGGCAGTCGGTGAACGGCGTTTCCAGCGGCGACTACGATGCGGCGCCGGTGGCCTCGGACGTTTTCAACCGCATGACCTCGCGCGGCGACGTCAAGGCCGACGACTTCCGCATCATTTATTCGAGTGCACCTTTTCCGACATCGTCCTTTGCTTATGCGCACGATCTGCACCCAGACCTCGTGAAAACGATGACGAAGTGCTTCTCCGATTACCGTTTTCCGCCCGAGATGCAGAAAAGCTTCGCGGGAGCGGATCGATTCTTCCCAATCACCTACCAGAAGGACTGGGCGGTCGTGCGCAAGGTGAACGAGGAATCCGGAACGCCATTTAACCGCGCGGCCTTCGATAAGCAAGCCGCAGCCGACGAGATGGCGCGCAAAAAAGCGGCTGAGAAGAAATAGACCTCGTGCCGGAGCCGCAGCAACCGCCCGCGGCACCGGCCCTCGAAATTCGGGGACTGTCCAAGGAGTATCGGCGTGGCGTGCCGGTGCTGCGGGATGTGAGCCTCACGGTCGCGCCGACGGGTATCACCGCCATCATCGGGCCCTCCGGCACAGGCAAGTCGACCCTCATTCGTTGCATCAACCGGCTCGTCGAACCGACGGCCGGCCAGATTTTCGTCCACGGCGTCGACGTCACGCGGCTCAACCGTCGCAAGCTCCGGGAAATGCGCCGGCGAATCGGCATGGTGTTCCAGGAGTACAACCTGGTCGAGCGCCTCACCGTCATGGAAAACGTGCTCAGCGGGCGGCTCGGATACATGTCGTCCATCAAGGCATGGCTGCGACGTTACCCTCGGGCCGATATCGCCTCGGCCTTCGAACTGCTCGACACGGTGGGGCTCACAGATCACGCAAATCAGCGCGCCGATGCGCTCTCGGGCGGCCAGCGGCAGCGTGTGGGGATCGCCCGTGCCGTCATGCAGCGACCGCAGATCATGCTTGCGGACGAGCCTACGTCTTCGCTCGATCCCAAAACCTCGGTAGAAATCATGGAGCTCATGGTGTCGATCGCAGCGACGCGGAACATACCGGTCGTCGTGAATATCCATAACGTCCCGC
>JBKJPI010000668.1:0-4453 GCA_046595235.1 Burkholderiales bacterium
CGGTGAAAAAGAGGCTGCCATCGGAGTGGCAGACGACGTCGTTCGGCTTGTTCAAGCGCCCGCCCTTATAGCGGTCCGCCACCACCTCCACTTTACCTTCCGCACTCATGCGCGTGAGACTGCGAAGTCCGGATTCGCACAGTACGAGACGCCCCTGAAGGTCGAATGTGGTGCCGTTACCTTCCTTTGTTTCGCGGACCAGTTCCGCCTTCTGACCCGGCGTGATCCGGTAGAGCTTGTTGGTGCGGATGTCTACGAAATAGAAGAAGCCGTCGGGATGCCAGAGCGGGCCTTCGGTGAAGACGAAGCCGGTTGCGATGCGTTCCGCTTCGGTGGTCTCGAGAATAGCGGGGAGGTCGTTCGCCTTGGCCATGGTGCGATCCTGTGGTTGTTAGCGCGCGTGAGAGCCGATGATGGCACAGGGCATTCGCGCTGGTGAGGTCCCGCGTTAACGCTTGCGGAACACGATCGCGTGCTGCCAGGGCAGCTCGCTTACCGTTTTCACCCACTCGAGGGGATGGGTTGCCGCTTCCTTGCGCACTTGCTGCTCCGACATCGTATGCAGCGCCTTGATTGGCACCCGCGGGTCGTCCGCCCGGAACTCGACGAACACCAGCCGGCCTTCAGGCTTGAGTGCCTGCACGATCTCGGCGAGAACTTCGTGCGGATACTCGAGCTCATGGTACACGTCGACCATGACGGCGAGGTCGAGACTGGCGGGTTGCAGTCGGAGAGACGTCGGGGTTGCAAGCACCGGCTTCACGTTCTGAACGCCATGTTTCGCCATCTCGCGTTGGAGAAGCTTCAGCATCTCCGGTTGTATATCCACAGCAAGGACTGTCCCGCTCTTGCCCACACGCTCTGCGATCCGCCGCGTGTAATAGCCGGTGCCGGCGCCGATATCGGCGACCACCATGCCTTCCTTAAGCTCGAGCGCGCGAAGCACGAGGTCCGGACGCTCCTCCTTCACCCGTTCGGCACGCTCGAGCCACTCAGCGCCGTGATACGTCATTACCTGCGCGATCTCCCGGCCCAGGTACACCTTGCCGATGCCGTCAGCGCTCGGCGTGATGCGCGAGTAAGTCGGCGCTGCGGCAGCGCCGGCGAACCCGATCGCATGAATGAAAAGTAAAACGAAGAGGAGTTTGCGTGACATCGCTATGCGGCCTTATGACGTGGAGGAAGGGAGCGTCGACTCAACGCGAGAGGGCTTCGTCGAGAAAGTCGAGCCGGTCCTGTCCCCAGTACAACGTGTCTTCGTAAATCCACGTCGGCGTGCCGAAGACACCGCGCGCCTCCGCCTCCTGTTCGCTCGCTTTCCATGCGGCCATCATTTCAGGCGTGTCCTGCATGTCGAGAAGGCGCGCGCCATTCATACCGAGCGCATCTGCGACGGCAACGCGAACATCTGCGCTCATCACATCCTGCTGCTCGCTCCAGAGCGCGTGCAGCAGCGCGTGGCTCAGCGCCAGCGCATCCCAGCCGAGCTTGTCTGCAGCGATCACCATCCGCGCGGAGAACTCGTTCTGGGTCGGATAGTGCTTCGGCCGCAGCACCAGCGGCATGCCGCGGCGCTTGCGCCAGCGGTCGAGCTCGACCTCGTGATAACGCTGCCGTGCGTCGGGCCGGCTGCGCAGCGGGATGCCGCCGTTCGGCTGCACGATGCGTGTCGGGCGCACGACGACATCGAGGTCGTGCTTTTCGATCAATGCGCGAAACGTCGGCCAGCCGAGGTACGCCCAGGGTGAAGAAAGTGAGTGGAAGTAAAAGACTTGTTTTTTCATGAGATGACGATAGGAGGGCCTCGGGACGAAACGCGCTCTACTCTCGTATTATCACTGACTTTTGCACGGAGAACGTATGCAACCCAGCCGTCGATACGCGAGCGCGCGTGGCGCTTCGAGCTTGATCCTGTTCGTCGCCTCCGTCGCCGCGGGCTTACCTTTGCATGCACAAACGTATCCCACCAAGCCCGTGCGCCTCGTCGTACCATTCGCCGCGGGCGGTGCGCTCGACGTCGTCGGGCGTGTGATTGGGGCGAAGCTCGGCGAAAGCTGGGGGCGGCAGGTGCTCATCGATAATCGCCTTGGCGCCGCGGGCAACATCGGTGCGGAGTATGTGGCGAAAGCCGCGCCCGACGGTTACACACTGCTCATGTCGTCGGTGACCACGCAGGCGATCAGCATGAGCCTGCTCGCGAAGCCGCCGTATGACTTCGTGCGTGACTACGCTCCTGTCGCTCTCGTGGCATCGGCGCCGCTTGGTCTCGTGGTGCACCCCGCGCTGCCCGCGAAGTCTGTGAAAGAGTTCATCGCAATCGCCAAAGCGCGGCCCGGAGAGCTCAACTATTTTTCCTCCGGCACCGGCAGCGGCACGCATCTCGCCGCAGCTTTGTTCGATCAGCTTGCGGGCATCCGGACGATGCACGTGCCGTACAAAGGGGGCGCGCAAGGCGTGACCGATCTTCTGTCAGGTCAGGTGCAGTTCGCGTTCTCGACGATCGGGCTTGCCCAGGCGCACGTCCAATCGGGCCGCCTGCGCATGCTTGCCATCAGCTCGCAGAAGCGCTACTCACGGCTGCCTACGCTTCCGACGATCGCCGAGAGCGGGGTCAAAGGTTATGAGGCCGCTCAATGGTACGGCGTCGTCGCGCCAACCGGCACGCCACCCGCGATCGTCAGTAAGCTCGCGGGCGAGATCAATGCAATAGTCGCGCAGCCGGATGTCGCCGAGCGCTTCTTCGGCCAGGGCATCGAACCGGCGGGCTCGACGCCGGATCAGTTCGCAGCCTTCATCAGGGCATCAGTTGCGAAGTATGCGAAGCTGGTGAAAGAGCTGGGTGTGAAGCCGGAGTGATGCGTTCGGCCGCCGGCTAACGGCCTTTGAAGATGGGCGGCCTTTTTTCTACGAACGACTTGGCACCTTCTTTCGCGTCTTCAGTATCCCGGCTGATGTTCTGCGCAAAAGTCTCGAACTCGAGCGCGCCGCGAAGATCGGTGTCGAGGTTGTGATACAGCGCGCGCTTGGCGAGTTGGATCGCGACAGCTGCGCCATCGGCAATCTTGCGAGCCAGCTTCGTCGCCTCCGTCATGAGTGCTTCGGGCGCCACGACGCTGTTGACGATGCCGAGCCGTAGCGCTTCAGCGGCGTCGATCGAGTCACCTGTAAAGATGAGCTCACACGCTTTTCCCATGCCGACGATTCGCGGGAGGAAGTAAGTGCCGCCCCAGTCGGGGTGGAGCCCGCGTTTCACGAACGCCTGTGAAAATTTAGCGGCGCTTGAGGCGATGCGGATATCGCAGGCGAGCGCGAGATTCATTCCGGCGCCGGCAGCAGCGCCGTTGACCGCGGCGATGATCGGCTTCGGGCAGTCGCGCATGGCGAGTATGATCCGGTCGCGCGTCGGCGCGAATTTCTCAGTCGGTGACGGCGCCGGACGTGAGCCCATCGTCTTCACGTCCCCGCCCGAGCAGAAGCCGCGTCCTGCGCCGGTGATAATGAGCACGCCTACAGCTGGGTCAGCCGAAGATTGGTTGACGGCGTCATAGAGGTCATCCCGCAGCGTGTCGCCGAGGGCGTTGAGCCGCTCTGGGCGGTTCAGGGTAAGGGTCGCGATGCGATCCTTGACGTCGTACAGCAGGCATTCGTAAGTCATCGTGGGATCCTTTCAATCGGTAGAAGTTTTTCCGTATAGGGCAGAATAACCGCTAATCCGAATGTCTATCCACCACTCCGAACCCGCAGCGAAACGCGTATGGGCCTGGTTCAGGCGCAGGCCCTATGTCGCATCCGCGCTTTTCGTCGCAACGGTCCTCCTGTCGATGTGGCTCATGAAGAAGGAGCGCCCATTCGAGCTCGCGAATGTCTCGCCCGAAGTGCTTAAGGTTATTGCGGCCAACCCCTGCGGCGCGCAGCCGAAGTGGAGGACGCTTACCACGACATTCATGCGCAAGATGTCGGAGGCAGGCCGCAGCGAGGAAGTCAGGGTCGAGCGCGCAGAGCACTATCTTCGCGATGCTATCGTCCTGAAACGCGAGCGCTGGTTCGAAAAGAACAAGCTCTCGCCCAGCGCCGAGGTTCGCGCGTTCACGTTCTGCGGAATGATGACGCTTGATTATAACGAGCGTGGAATAACGCCCTTCTTCAGTGATTTATTGAAGGAGGCGGGGTGGCTGCGAGAAAAAATAACCGGCGTGCAGATTCACGAGCTGAAGGGTTATCCCAACGTGCTGAACGGCGTTTTCGCATTCACCAAAACCACCAGTGCGGAGCTCAACGCCGACACGGGCCTGCGGGATGCCACGGTGCGGCCCGTACGCTGCACCGTCGACGAAAAATTCATGGCGTCCACGGTGCATGCCAGGCTAAGCGGGGATGCTTA
Source organism: Burkholderiales bacterium (assembly GCA_046595235.1). GTDB lineage: Bacteria > Pseudomonadota > Gammaproteobacteria > Burkholderiales > SG8-41 > JAQGMV01. Next base: position 4,382 of record JBKJPI010000668.1, read on the forward strand.
CCAGGTGAGCTGCACGAGCGAATGGGATATCAAGACGATGGGCGGGATTCCAGCGACGGAAAGAAATGAAAA
>JBKJPI010000069.1:0-9239 GCA_046595235.1 Burkholderiales bacterium
CTCGGCTTTCACTTCCACGGCGACCGTTTAGAGGCGAAGGCAGCGTTCTATCAGACCCGCTTCGATCAGTTCGTGTACCTGCGCGACAGTGGCGAGTTCGAAGGCGGCGAAGAGGGCGAGGAGCCGCTGCCGGTGCGGCTCTGGACTCAGGCCGACGCGCGGTTCAGCGGCTTCGAGATCGAAGGCACGGCCCACTTGATCGATGACGATGCCGGGCAGCTAGACCTTCGTATGTTCGGCGACCGCGTGCGCGCCACCCTAGGCGAAGGCGGCAACGTGCCGCGCATCGTGCCCGCGCGCATCGGGGCGGAACTGCTGTGGGAATCGGAGGCGTGGCGCGCGTCGCTCGGCGCCGTGCGTCATTCGCGCCAGGACGATCTGGCCGAAGGCGAAACCGCGACGCCGGGCTACACGCTTGTCGACTTCAACGTGACGTGGCACTTCGACGCTGCCGAAGTTGGCTGGGAATTATTCGCGCAGGCTCGCAACCTTACCGATGAGACGGCGCGCGTGCACACTTCGTTCTTAAAGGACATCGTGGTCTTGCCAGGACGGAACTTCGCTGTCGGTGTTCGCGCGTTCTTCTGAATCGCGACTGCCGTTCCGACGAATCCTAGCGCCTCGCAATCTCGCGCGATTCCGGAGCGAGCGCGAGCTTGCCAAAGTCGATCATCGATCGCTCCGCGCAAACGAAAACAGCCCTCTGGCTTGGCCAGAGGGCTCCAGTTCGCGCAGGTACGGCTTCGGAGATAGCCTTCAGCGTGCCGACGTGCTTCGGCTGCATCTCGGCGAACTCGATGCCAATCGGTTGATGCACCCCAACTGACTGATCTCGTCCAGCGCAGTAGCGCTGATATAGAGTGATCGGGCGCCGCTCGGTATCGAGCGCCGCGGCGAATCGCCGGTGATGCGCCGATTCCAGCGATTGATGCCGCTTTGCCGGAACTGTGATCGTCAGCGAGCGGAACTCTGATCAAGACTTCCCGGCGCACGCACGTGTGATGGAGGTGTTGAGCGAGCACCTCTGCCAGGGTTGGCTCGAAGGCTATCTCCTCACTGGGCGACACGGATTTTTCTCGTGTTACGAGGCATTCGTGCACATCGTGGATTCGATGTTCAACCAGCATGCGAAGTGGCTCAAGGTCACGCGCGAGCTTGCTTGGCGGCGTCCGATCGCTTCGCTGAATTATCTGCTCACGTCCCATGTGGCGACAGGATCACAATGGCTTCAGCCATCAGGATCCGGGATTCATCGACCACGTGGTCAACAAGAAAGCCGATGTCATTCGCGTCTATCTTCTGCCCGACGCCATCACCCACGGCGAACCTGATGCAGCCGACTTGCTGCGCGGACGCATCAGCCGAGAGCTCGGCTGTGCCGTTGCAGGCGGTTTGGTCAATTTTCAACGCGCCGCAACAAATCCGCCTCGTGTTCCGTTGTAGCAGAGGCAAGCAGCGCGGTTAAGAACAGCGTCGAAATCAGTGCGTGATCGCGCTCCTCGTCCTTCACCCTGAGGCCCAGGTTCAAGCACCCGTGGAGTGGCCGGAATCGCTTGCTGGCGAGAATAGGAAACTCAACGAGTCTTGTACCGTCCTTGAGTTGAAGTTGCCGTTCGTCGATGGAGTCGGTTGCCCGACGGATGAGCTCAATCCGAATGCGAGGTCGGTTCTTCCGCTCCGACGCGTCTTTTTCCGACCCCTCGGTTTCAGACAAGTCCTTCTTGGGCGCGCTCTTCTTTGGGGTCTTCTTGGTGAAGTCTGGTGCAGTCGAGCCTGCCTTGAATGCGGCGCGTCCCAGTCGGATCGCGAGAACGGAGAGATCGACTTTGCTCGTAACGGCGATGTAGCCCGTGTTCAAATCCATGCCGCGCAGGACCAGCCGCCAAGCCTCCAAGAGGAGCGGATCTTCGCGCGCTTGTTTCACGCATTCAATCAGCCAGCGATCATCGATGCGGTGCACGTTGAGTTCGCGCTTGGCTGTTCTCTTTACGATGCCAATCGCGTCGGCTACGTGCGGTTGCCCAGGCTTGCCGGGAAGTACCACCCCGTAGAGATTCGTGCTTGCTGCTGCCCCCAATGCCCTTTCCCAGCGGTCGGCTTTGGCGTGTGTCAGGTGAAGCGAACGCCCAATCAGAGAGAGATCGCCCTTTCTAATGGCCACGATCGTGGCCGAGATCAGCGTCTCGAGGCTGGATTCGGCAGGAGTGACGGCTGGATTGGATGAAACGATCTCATCTGGCGGGGGAGTCGGCGCATCGCTGGGCGCGCCAAAGAAACACTGAATGACCTGCTCGCGATTAGACGCGCTCGCACCCGTCCGATTGAGCCTCTTGCGAGCCGTTGTGGCAGATAGGCCTGCTATCTGTCCCAGTTGCTCCACGGTGAGGTTCGCGGTGATCTGAATCGATGGGGCGGTCTGGATCAGCGCGATCAGGTGAATGTATGTCTCTACGGAGGTTCGCAATCGCCAGTGCCCGCGACGGGCACGGAAGTTGGCGCCGTGCGCCTGGCTCAGGGGGACGCTTTCGGCGGGATAGCCAAGGGATTCTCCTGGGCGACCCAGGCCAATCCTTGAACAATCACTTGGTCTCGCCCTGAGTGCGTTGAGCATTGCTTTGTCTGCCAGCAGCGAGACAAATTCATTGCTGGTAAGCGTATGCCGCCACCAATAGGGGCGGGCCTTGGGTTGGCCGGTCGACAGCCTGAGTGCAGCGCCGATCCATCGGGTCATGCGCTCGACCTCGATAGGTCGCCCCGTTGCCCAATTCGGGAACAGCGCAACATGGGAGCGAGATCCTTTGGGCCGCAGGACGACGTTGTCCATGTTCCATGAGTGGAGGCGGAGCCAGTCCGAATCCGTGACGATCCCCTCGATACTGACTCGCCGTCTGCTGCGAAAGGTCTTGACGCGCGTATAGCGGTTTCGGCGGATCAGCAATGCCCGCTGGTTCGAGTCTGAGATCAGCTCAGTGTTCTCGCGAAGCAGGACCTCGGAGGTGCGGGCGCCTGTGACGAAGCCGAGCGTCATTCCGGCGTGGGCGGCCTTGAGTTCGACCAGTGATCCCCAGCCCGATTCCGCGGAGGCCATATGCTCGTCAATGAGCTGAAGTGCATGCGCAAACTCGAGAGGAGTGACATATCCCACGTCCGGGAAGCACCTCCCCCCCCGGGTTGATGTCCCAACGGCAACGCCTGGCACGCCCAGGTCCGTCACTAGGTATCCGTGAAAGTAGGCAAGTTGACTGGCCTGCTTTGCGGGCATCACATGGCGGCTGCCCTGGATGCAGTTGTCGTACAGATCGTAGAAGTCTTCCGCTTCCATTTCCTGGAGGCGTCTGCCGTCGTGGTGCGCGAGTAGCGGCGTGCCAGCGCCACGGACATAGTTGTAGACGGTTCGTTGCGTGATGCGCTTCTTCCATGGAGTCCCGTGCTTGAGCCGGTCGGCGGCGTAGCAAATGAGACTGCGAAGCAACGAGCCATCCTCTGGTCGTCGCCTGAGCTCTTCCTCAAGGCGTCGAATCGTTTCCTTTCGAATATCGCTCTCGTTTTGTGACTTGGCCGGTTCGGTCTTGCTCTCACGGCGTTTGCCCGATGGCGCTTCACCGGGGTACAACTTCGGGAACGATTTCGGCTTTTCCTTTTGATAGTGGAGCGTATCCTTCAACCACTGATATCCGGACTTGAGTCCTTTCTCCTTGATGGAGGTCGCGCTGGAGTCACTAATCGAGGCCGGATCCCGCTCCTTGTTCGCCTCGGATTGGAGATCGCTCCTTCGTTGTGGCTTGACCGCGTCGAGCAATGCGACGATTCGTTCCGGCGGGAGCGAGATCGACGTGACGTCGCCATTCCAAACCTCGCGGAGTGGGCCACTCGCTTCAAATCGATGCCCTGCAGCGACGGCCTCAAAGAGCACATCGACGATCTTTGCCTTGGGGACATTGATGATGTCTGTTGGTATCCAGGCATGGATCATGTCGCCGATCCATTCCTTATCGAATGAGCAAGCCTGGTGAGGCTTGGCAGCGAGCGCGATGAGCGCAACCGCACCACGAAGAATTTCGCTGCTCGTCACCTTTCGCCCCGTCGCCGATTCCTCCATTTCGACCGGGACGACGATGGCGTCGATGGTTCGGGTGCGGCGCACGCAGGCAAGCCCTTTCAATACCTGACTTAGACGTTCAACCGTGCAGATGCCTTGCCAAAGGATGAGGGCCAGGACGCATTGACGGGTCCGGACCTCTGGCGAAAGCTTCGCGGGGACGATCAATTCCGCCTGAAGCATGCGCCGCAAGCGAGCCACGGCAGAATACAGGGGAACGAACTCAGAACTGAAGACGGAGGGCGTAGGACGTGGGACATGGAAGGACGGAATTCGCGTCACCTTCCAGTGGCCAAGCGATCGTTTGGCCAGGAGGTGCGCGCGAAGCGAGCCGATGCTCAGTTCGGCATGCGCCAGATCTTCGGCCTCGGCGAAGATGCGTTGGCACATCGCGGTGACCTGCTCGGCACTAACCTCGAGTGGGTTATCAGAAGTGTGTTCGGAATCTGGCATGGTGCCAGACACGATCTTTGCCACCGAGGCATCGATCGCTTCCTTTTCCTCCGATCCAATGCGCTCCACGTGACGGCGTTGCTTTCGGAATTCATCCTCGCATGAACGTGCATGACGCGATTGCAGGCCGACGATGTCATGGACCAAGGAGCGGGAATGACGCTCGAAGACTTCGAAATCGTCTGATCCACCCAGCATGGCCCGCCACCCATCGGCACGTAGCATGCCGTCCAGGTGTTTGCCGGAAACCTCCAGGAACTCAAGCGGCGACATGAAGCTCTCGCTTCCGAAGGGTTGAATGCCGGCTTCGATGTGCCCCATGAGGGCTTGGACGTAGACGCCCGGGCAGCCTCGGTCGCGCAGCGCCGTCGCCACGTGATGCCTGAGGAAGTTTTTTGGCAGATTCCACTCTGCCGGAAAGCGCGGCTCCAGATCCGCCATCGTGAGCGAGCGGGCTCCCCCTTGCTCGATGACGAAAAATAGCGGGCCATTTCCAGATAAGGCACGCTCTGCCGCCTGCTGATGTGTGGTCAGAAGCGCGGCGTTGTCCTTCATCGCCTCGAGGTGCTTGCCGTAGGCGGCCAGACTGGATCGGAGCAAGGCACACATGGGGACGAGCCGGGACTCGCGCAGTTCGTCCGAGAGTTTGTCTTCGATGACTGCTAGGCCGGTGGTGAGACAGAGCCATCGGGCAGTCAACAGCCCAAGGCGGAACGTTGGCCGATGAGCGGTTGCAGCGATGAAAAGGATCGCGAGGCTGGGCACCAACTCGGCGTGTAGCGAAAGTGCGGCGCGCCCAACGGTGCGCGTCGAGCGTGGCAGTTGGATCACGCCGCGTTGTACGTGCGAAACAAAGTCATTCAATTTGTCGGGGTCGACAAGCAACTTGCTGCCAACACGGGACTCGTTCTGAAGTTCGACAAGACTTGGAGTCAGACGAAGATTCCTGGCCGCCCGGTCATATCCTTGTTGCAGCGTCTTGGACGATGCGGAGTAGTACGCGGTTGGGGTGGTGGCAACGCCGAGCGCATCCCCGCAGATCAGCTGTGCCGTGGCGATGTCGCCGACCTGATTGAGCACCTCGAGGTGGAACGAGCGCTCCAGTCTGGGCATCGACAATCGCGAGATACGCCGGCGCCCTTCTTTGATCAGACCTGTCACGACCTCCTTGAGCGACTCCCAGCCACAGGCAAAGACATACTCATCGTCGTCTGCTTTCAATCCACCAAGGATTTCCGAGACCTCATCCGGCAATCGAAGGCGGACGATGACTTCGACTGGTGAGAGCAGCTTTGCTTGCTCCGGTGTTGGTTCGAACCGCTGATCCTCGCCGGGCAGGGGAATCGTCAGTGTCGCCGTTGAGGGGACCCAGACATCGTCGTACGGGTCGCTCGAGGCCCGGTTTCTGATGGCGTAGGCGCGCCGCAGCGAGAAACCCGTGGTAGCGCACAAGACGCACATGGCGGCCGCCTCGCGGGCGACGTAATCAGGATTGCGATCTTGCTGTTTCTCAACCTCAAGCAACCAATGAACAATCGTCGCGGATTCCTCGGTGGTGAGGGCATCCCATTGGTGGCGCGCCCAGACGCCTTGGCGCATTGCCGACAATTGCCGGGAGGCAAATGCCCGGAGCTGAGCAGGAACCATGCTGCGATGGCGGCCTTCCAAGAGGACGGCCTCCAAGGAGGTGGTGTTCTCTTCGACGGTATCGCCATCGCGACGGATGTGTTCGCGCTCCTCGGGTGTAGGGGAGCGGACTGGCCCTCGCAACCCCGTCGTCTTGGTTCGCCTTTCACTGGAAATGGAAGAGGAACTTGGTATGCCTCGACGCGCAGGCTTTTTCCTCGGACGGGATGAACTGTGGGGTCTGAGCGTCGACGGACCCTTGGGGGAGAGGCCGGAGGAGAGCGGTTCCCCGGATGGAGTCGTCGGTGGCCCGCTGGCCTCCTCTGCATCGGGACTAGAAGGTGCGCGTTGCTCCGGATAGAGGGCTTTCTGGATGACCTTCAGTACCGCCACAAGAATCCGGATGCTGTCCCCGGAATAGGCCCGCTTTTCGCCCCAAGACCAGAGAGATCCAGGCTTCTCCTCTTTCGTGGGTGTGAGTGGCAGGCGTACCAGAAAGGCGCGCGCTTCGGACATGATCTCCAGATCGTCGATGCGATGCGTATCGACGATCAGGTTCGCAAGCGGCACATCCAGCTCGTGTGACCAGATGTTGATCCCCCGAACGTACGTAGACTGGACGCCCAAGTGCTGGAACAGGACCAGCTGAAGTTTTCTCAGCTCGTGTTCGATCAACGTGTTGGGATACAGGGTCAACGCCTCGCGAATCGCTGGTGCGAGCTGCGAAGTCGATCCAGCGTTCGCCGATTCTTCTCCATGAAGGAGCGGTTCGTTGCCAAGGGCAGCTACCACGTCTTCCAGTTGTTTGTGGATAGCCGCTGCTTGGGTTTGACCCCCGGTTTGTTTGAGGAGATGGGTCAGCGTGTCTTTCAGTCGCTCGCGACTCGTAGAGTCCCATCGTCGGATGTCGATCCGATCGAGGAAATCTCTTACGGCGGGAGGCGTGGATATTTCCCCCGGAATGGACTTTGTGGAATCGGGCGATGCCGTCCGGCTCGGCGGAGAATCGGCCTTGATCTCGCCTGCGGCGCGGATCGCCTCCAACACCAGAACCAGGTCAGTCACAAACTCAGTGACGTCACCGTCGTCTTCAACAAGTTTTAAGAGTTTTTTTGTTGAGGACTTTGTCGTAGCGGCTATGGGGGTTAGCTCAAGGATCCGCGCCATACCTTCTTGGGTAGCCTCGTTGCCAAAGCATAGGTCGTGCGCCATCCGTTGCAGTCTGGTCGTGGCCTGCAACCAGCGGGCGGCGGCCTGGGGCTCGCGGGGAGCCGGAAGGAGGAGTGACCGTAGGACGAGGCTGCGGATTTTTCCGGCGTGCTGCAGGTAGCGATACGGCGCCTCAGCGACGAAGGAGGCATAAGCCAGAGGCTGCTTGTCGTTCCACCATGTCCGATAGTGGTCGGATAGCAGCGGCAGGTCTCTCCTGAAGGGCTCAACTTGCTCAGGGGCATCATAGTCCGGCGAGAGCCAGTCTTCTTCGGCGGGATCGTCCAGTTCGCTTTGCGGAGCCTTCGCGTGGTTGTTCCACCAATTCCGATAGTCGTCGGACAGCAGCGGCAGATCTCTCCTTACTGTCGCAAGCTGCTGGAGTGCATCGTCCAGCGCGACCCAGTTTGCTGAGTCGTGTTCGCTCTGCGGAGCCTGAGAGAGGGCGTGACGCGCGTTCGCGGTAAAGGGTTCCAGATCCAGTCGAGCAGGGCGGATTACGCCGAAGGCTCGCAGCAAGGTCTTGGTCGTGTCCCGAAGTTGGGGTTGCAGCGCCTCCCAGCCCTGCGGTTGAGGGTCGGATTGCGCAACGTCGATAGATCGGTGCGTGGCGTTCGGTGATAAGTCGAGCTTGATTTGACGGAGTTGAACCGCTTTTGGCATGCCTCGGATGGCTTTCGCCAGTTCGCCAAAGAACGAGAACGAGACCCCCCCATTGGGCTGGTGAGCGACGATCTCTTCGAGTAGGTTGGCCCACTCTAGGAAGGTTGTATGCGAGGGAGAAAGAGCTAGGACTTCGGAGATCTCAAATCTGGACTCCGCATTCGACGCGGTGGACTTTCCAATCAGCTCGTCGAGAATGACATCGGCTTTAAGACCGCCGAACAGTGGAATCGATTTGCTCCACCAAAAGTACAGCATCGCCGCTCGTAGCAATCGCACCCCATTAATCCGCCAATCCGTGACCGTTGCGGCAAACGCCGTGTAGGCGCCGAGGTGGGTCGTCGATTGCCACGCGAGCAGGGCTGGCGAATGAGGCTCGGTCAGGTGCTGGAATGTGCGTAGCTCCGCCAGCAGCTTCGCAAACTGAACTCCTTTGAAGGTGAGATTGCCCGGGCTACCGAGCGCCGAGAACGCGCGATGCGCCTCATCACAGACGGCATCTAGGCAGTAGGGGTTGAAGTACGGTGCCGACCAGTCCTTCAAAAGAGCCTGTAGCTCCGGACTCAACGGGTGCAGCTCCCACCAAGGCTGGCGTTTCGGTCCCGCGAATACAGCTCCACGACGCCTCACGATCCTCTCCTCGGCGTGCTTCAGACTTCGATTCTCAACAACAGACTTCGCCCCCACGTGAGCGGTTCAGTGCCAAGTTGCGGCAGGAAGCAGTCGGCCAGCACGCGCGCGACGCGGCAATTGCCATTGGGAAACGGGTGGATCCATGTCAGTCGACGATGCAGCGCCCAAGTTGCCGACTTGCGGATGTTGGCGGCCTCCGCCTCGTTGTAGCCGGCCTGGCTGGAGTATCGCTGGGGAGCCGGTAAGGACCGTCGAAGCACCACTCTGGGGACACGATCGCTTCCCCCGCGACGAGGAAGACAATGCCTGTCGACACCTTGGGTGTCAAGAAAGCGGTTGATCGCTGGGACGACGGATGGCGAGGCCTTCGGGGCCAATCGACGCGAAACTATCCCAATGGGTCTCAATCAGTAAAGCATTTTATAAATGTAACTGATTGATTAATAATAGAGTTATGAATTAACAGCGGATAAAGTAGGATTACGGATATATGCACATAGCAGATTAACCAGGCTACGAACTTGGTGGCCAGTGAGTTAACGCTCACTGGCGTTTT
>JBKJPI010000442.1:0-4225 GCA_046595235.1 Burkholderiales bacterium
CTTCGCTCGGGGCTGTGCTCAGGTTCGGCGGACGCCAGTGGCGCGTCGTGGGCATCTTCGATGGCGGCGGTTCGGCTTTCGAGTCTGAAGTCTGGGCGGACGCCGACCAGCTCATGCAATCGTTCCGGCGCCAGAACTACTCGTCGATCGTGGCGCGGCTCGTGACGCCAGCTGCGTTCGATGCGATCAAAACCGGTATCGAGTCGGACCCGCGCGCGACCGTCGATGTGAAGCGCGAGCGCACGTTCTACGAGGAGCAGTCGCAGGCGCTCTCGACCTTCATCCGCTATCTTGGGCTCACGCTTTCCATCATTTTTTCGATCGGCGCGATGATCGGCGCGATGATCACCATGTACGCCGCGGTTGCGAACCGCGTGAGGGAGATCGGCACATTGCGTGCGCTCGGTTTCCGGCGCAGCGCCGTACTCGGGGCGTTTCTCATCGAAGCGGTTCTGCTTGGCGCCGTAGGCGGCGTCATCGGCGTCGCGCTCGCATCGTTCATGCAGCTGGTGCGGATCTCGACGCTCAACTGGCAGTCTTTCGCGGAGTTGGCTTTCAGCTTTACGCTGACGCCGTATATCGCAGTGCTTTCGTTCGGCTTTGCGGTGCTGATGGGAATCATCGGCGGCTTTCTGCCGGCGGTGCGTGCTGCGCGCCTGGGCATCGTGGATGCCTTGCGCGCAGTTTGACCTGGCCGTCAGGTCAGCGCGCGCGCAGTCGGTTCGATCGTACCCATGTGGAACTGGAATGTCCCGCGTGCGCGGTCGGCGTAATAGCGTTCCAGCGTTTTCCGCACAGCCGCGAAGGCAATCTCGCTCCACGGAATCTCCGCTTCGCTGAAGAGACGCACTTCGAGGCTTTCAGCGCCGGCACTGAAATCCATGTCGATGAGCCGCGCACGAAAGAGCATGTACACCTGATTGATGTGCGGAATGTTGTAAAGGGTGAAAAGCGCACCCACTTCGACGCGCGCGTTTGCTTCTTCGAGCGTCTCGCGTGCCGCACCGTGCGCGGTCGTTTCGCCGTTCTCCATGAAACCGGCGGGCACCGTCCACAGCCCATGACGCGGCTCGATCGCTCGACGGCACAGCAGAATGCGATCTTCCCACTCGGGGATGCAACCTACCACCATCTTCGGGTTCTGATAATGGATAGTGCCGCACGCGCTGCATACATGGCGAAGCACCGTGTCTCCGGGCGGAACCTGCTGCGCGACCGGGGCACTGCAATTGCTACAGAATTTCATTGGGCGGTGGTGTAAATGAGCGCGTAACTATACGCTCCGGCGCCACCTTGCGGAAAGTGAAGTCGAGTTCGCGCTCGGTCAGCGCGAGACTCGATAGGGCATATGGAAAGGGTGGTGAATCGAATGCGCTTTTTGTTAAAGATTGTGTCGGTCCTGCTGTGCGGTATTTTCGCGGCGGCAGCGCATGCGGGGCTCGCGCCGGGTGACCACGAATTCTTTCTCACCCACCAGAGCCTGCGGCGAAGCTATCTGGTTCACGTGCCGCCGCAGGGCGCCTCCGGCCGACCGCTGCCGCTCGTGCTCAACTTTCACGGCGGCGGCTCGAATGCCGAAGTGCTGCGGACCTATACGCGCATGGATCGCGCTGCGGATCGTGACGGATATATCGCTGTGTATCCTAACGGCAGCAGTGGATTCCAGGGGCGCTTCCTCACCTGGAATGCAGGCAACTGTTGCGGACCCGCTGTCGCGCTGAATGTCGACGACGTCGGATTCTCACTTGCGGTACTCGACGATCTCGCCGGGCGCGCGAGCATCGATGCGTCGCGCGTCTACGCCACAGGTCTTTCGAACGGGTCGATGATGGCGTACAGGCTTGCTGCCGAAGCATCGCACCGCATCGCCGCTGTCGCAGGCGTCGCCGGGGCCATGGCTCTTCAGCGCTTCAAGCCCGCGCGCCCGGTACCGGTGCTGCACATACACAGCATGCAGGATCACATTGCGCGCTTCGACGGCGGATTCGGACCGCCGGCGACGATCGCGGACACACGTGCTTTCAACACCTCGGTCGAAGAAATGCTCCGCAGGTGGCTCGATCACAACGGCTGTCCTGTGAAGCCGGCCACGGTCGAGACGACGCAGGGTGCAGTCGGCACGCCCGATGAGACCCACAGCGCTATCAGACGTGTATACCGCCCATGCCGCGAAGGCGTGGAGGTGGTGCTCCTGCAACTCGGCGGCGCCGGACACGTGTGGCCGGGCGGCGTGCGTGATTACAATCCACAGCTATTGGGCACCGGGACGGCCGTGATCGACGCGAACAGCGAGATCTGGCGCTTCTTCTCGCGCTACAAACGGTGATGCGCGTTCCAAATAGCTTCTTGCGCACGACGTTTACTCCTCTCCCCGGAGTTGGGGAGGGGTAGGGGGAGGGGCTACCAAGTCGAATGCAGTTTCTTTAAACGGCCTTCGCTCGTTGAGCTCGTCGATGTGGTGCGCCATCCCTGCGGTCTCGCGCGCGAGGAAGCTCTGAATCGCTTCAGCGAACTCACGCTTGGAGATCCAGTGCGCCGAGCTCGTCTCCACCGGCAGCAGCCCGCGCGCAAGCTTGGTGTGCTCGCCCTGCGCGCCACCTTCGAAAAACTGAATCTTCCGCGCGATGCAGTATTCGATCACCTGGTAATAGCAGGTCTCGAAGTGCAGGGCAGGGTGGTGCTCGAGCGCGCCCCAGTAACGTCCATAGAGGCGTGTGCCGTCGTGCACGTCGAACGACGCGGCGATGCGCTGGCCTTCGCGCAGCGCCACGATGAGCAGGAGATTCTCGGGCATCGTGCGTCCGATGCGCCGGAAGAACTCCAGATTTAGATAGGGCGTGGAATGGTGCTCGCGATAGGTCCGCGCGTAGCAGCGATAGAAGAACGACCAGTCCTCATCCGTAATTTCTTTCCCCTCGCGCCACTCGAAGGTAATTCCGGCATCGTGAACCTTGCGGCGTTCCTGGCGGATCTTCTTCCGTTTATCGTGATTCATCCCGGCGAGGAAGTGATCGAAGCTTTCATACTCCAGGTTCGACCAGTGAAACTGGACGCCGTGACGGACCATCATTCCGCGCGCTGCAAATAGCTCTGCATCTTCGGTCGCAGGAAATAAACAATGCAGCGACGAGACGTCGAGCTCGCGCGCAAGCTCCATTGCACCGGCAGCGAGTGCTGCGCGGAGCGCGGGTGTTCGCGCGAGCAGGCGCGGGCCGGTCACGGGTGTAAACGGAACAGCGCACAAAAGCTTCGGGTAATACTCCAGGCCGTGCCGGTGGTAGGCGTCCGCCCAGCTCCAGTCGAACACGTATTCGCCGTACGAGTGGCCTTTGAGATAGAGCGGCATCGCCGCGTCGATCCCGGTGTTCGAGCGCATCAGCAGGTATTGCGGCGCCCAGCCTGTCTTCGCGGACGCACAGCCGGTCTCGTGCAGCGCGTTCAGGAATTCGTGGCGCAGAAAAGGATTGCCACCGGCGAGCGCGTTCCATTGTTCGGGGGGCACGTGCGCGATGGAACCCGCCACCTCGAGCGTGACGGGCGTGCCGCTTTCACTCATGGCGTGCGCTCGAGACGGAATGAAGCTCACCGCAACAGCAGACGGAAGCGTATGGCAGGGCGTGCAGCCCGTACTGCGGAATCATCGAAGCGAATAATATCTTAGGACACGCACCCAGCGCGCGGCACCGTCGAGCGCATCACGTGATATCCTAAGCGCCTGTTTTCAGGACAGTAACCCGGGGGCGCGCAGTGAAAAAAATCGAGGCGATATTCAAGCCATTCAAGCTCGACGAGGTGCGTGAAGCGCTCTCGGAAATCGGCGTGAGCGGCCTTACGGTCACGGAAGTGAAAGGGTTCGGACGCCAGAAAGGCCACACCGAGCTCTATCGCGGCGCCGAATACGTCGTTGATTTTCTGCCCAAGGTGAAAGTCGACGTTGTTGTGCCCGATAACCTCGTCGAAGGCGCAATCGACGCGATTATCAAGGCTGCGCGTACCGGGAAGATCGGCGACGGGAAGATTTTCGTAAGCTCGGTCGACCAGGTCATCCGAATCAGAACAGGCGAGACGAACGAAGCAGCCATCTAGCGATTGCTGCTTCGTTCGTTCGCCGTGAGGCCGGTACACGAACAGAGGAAACCGAAGGTTCCCTCCGTTACCTCCCTCCTAATGAGCGCTACGGAGCAGGACGACCACGGCCCCGCCGCCGCCTGAAGCCGGCGGCGCC
>JBKJPI010000237.1:0-4555 GCA_046595235.1 Burkholderiales bacterium
CGAAGCGGCTGCAAGCTGCCGCCAGCGGCGACCTCATCGCGCAGCTTCTCGATGGCATTCATATTTCCACTCCGAGCATCGGCCCATGCTGCTGCGCCCCGTACACATCGCGGTCACCGGGATCACCGGACACAACGTTCCTATCCATGACGATTTTTATGGCGACGGCCGCCGGATAGGGAATCACTTTCACCTGCTCGGTCTTCAGCCCATAGAGCGGTGCAATCGCGGCCGCCTTGAGCGATGCCGCCGCTAACGCGCGCTGGTAGCTCTTTTCATCGTTGAACATGAGGTCGAGCGTGAGCGTCGTCGGCCCGGCGTTCTTGCTTCGTATGACGCGGGCAACATCGATAAGCTTCATTTCAGTCCTCTTTCAGGCGACCAAGTCGGGGCCGGTGCGAAGCGTGCAGCAATTCGTCAAAGCAAATGATTACAAATTGTATGCTACGTCCTGACGAATACGCGTTCGTGTCCGCGTCAGGCAACGTCTGCGGTTTCATGGGCTTCTGTCGACACCTGCTTCGTCATACACTTGAACGCTGATACGTATTCACCACCGCGTCAGCCCGCTCGAGGTCTCGCGCGCTTTTCTTCGTCGCGCTTGGCGACACCCACTGAAGCAGGTAGACCATGAATTTCAACCTGACAGACGACCAACGGCAAATCAAGGAAGCGGCACGCAAGTTCGCTACCGAGAATCTGCGTCCGCTCGCTCGCGAGCTCGAGGAGACCGGCGAGCCCGTGCCCGACGAGTGGCTGAAAAAGTATTCGCAGCTCGGCTTTCTGGGTGTCAATCTGCCGCAACGATACGGCGGCGCGGAGATGTCGCACCTCGATGCGCTGCTGGTGCTCGAGGAGTTCGCAAAAATTTCTTCGGCAGTTGCGATGCCGGTGTTCGAATCGAGCTTCGGTCCTATCCTGGCTCTGGAATGTTTTGCAGGCGAGTCACTCAAGGCGCGAGTTTTGCCTCGAGTGTGTCGCGGCGAATTGATCGTGGCGGTCAGCATGTCGGAGCCCGATGCGGGAACCGCGCTCACTGATCTGCGCACCATCGCAGTCATCCGGGATGGGCGCGTCACGATCAACGGTCAGAAACGCTGGTGCAGTGGCGGCGGACACGCCGGCGGTTACCTCGTGTATTGCCGCATGTCGGCCGAGCAGGGTGCCAAGGGCATCGGCGCCGTGTACGTAGAGCGCCCGACCCCCGGCCTGAGCTTCGGGAAGCCTGAACCGTTGATGGGATTTCGGGGGATCCCGAGCGCCGACATTTACTTCAATGACGTGACGGTTCCGCAGGACCACATCGTCGTGCCCGCGGGCGGCTTTCGCAAGCTCATGGATGCTTTCGATCTGGAGCGCTGCGGGAACGCGACGATGAGCCTCGGAACTGCTTCGTCCGCTTTCGAATATGTCCTCGATTATGTGCAGCAGAGAAAACAGTTCGGAAAACCCATCGTCGAATTCCAGGCAGTACAACTCAAGCTGGCGGAGATGGCACTGAAGATCGAAGCGTCCAGGCTGCTTCTTTACCGGGCCGTGTCGAACGCAGGGCAGGGTCTGCCTACTGTTCAGGAGAGCTCGTTTGCGAAGTGCTTCGCGAATGAGATGGTGAGGGAGGTTTGCGGCCACGCCATGCAGCTCATGGGCGGTTATGGCTACAGCAAGGCTTTCGACATCGAACAGAAGTTCCGCGACGGGTGGGGTTGGGGTATCGCGGGCGGGACGATAGACATTCAGAAAATCAACATCGCCGCGGCGCTGGTCGGCAAGCGATTCGACCAGAGACGCTGATCGCCTAGGTGTTGAAAGCTCACGGACGCACGGGCGCGAATTCATCCGGCGCGCCCGGCGGCACCGGAGGAAATTGCCGCAGGCTCTCATTGAATTCATGGATCAGCCTCCGAATCGGCGTGCGAACCCAGCTGTTTTCGTTGCCGATGTCGGTCTCTTCTTTCGGATCGCTGATGACGTTGAAGATCCACGGCGTCTCGAGATGATTGGGACCCACATTCGGCTCAGGCTCCCAAACGATATGCATTTTCCAGTTGCGCCACTTTACCGCGCGTAATTCGCTTTTGATGTAGTAGACGAAACCTTCGCGCCTGGACCCGGCGGTGGGGTTCATAAAGAAGTCGAGCTGATCGACGCCATCGATCGGCCGATCTTCGGGGACGCGCCCGCCACAGACACGGGCGAGCGTGGCGAAAAGATCGGTGACATGCACGATCTCGTTCGACGTCGCGCCGGCTGCAATTCGCCCCGGCCAGCGGATCATGAAGGGCACTCTCAATGCGCCTTCCATCGCCGTGTGATAGGTGCCGCGCCACGGTCCGGCGGTGCCGCGCCACGGCCTGCGGAACTCGGGACCGTTATCGCTTGCGAAGATGAAGATGGTGTCGTCGCGGATGCCGAGCGCGTTCACCTTATCGACGAGCTGGCCGACGCGGTGATCCATTTCCACCATCGAGTCTGCGAAATCGCTGACGCCGGTTTTGCCGCTGAAGTCACGATGGGGGAGGGTCGGATAGTGAAGCTGCGTGAGCGGCACATACGCGAAGAAGGGTGTGGCGGCTTTTGCCTGCCGCTGCATGAAATCGATCGCGTGCTCGACCAGATCGGAATCGATGCGCCGCCGCATCTCGAGGTCGTAAACCGCGATCTCTTCGGACGGCTGACCCGCGCGGGCCCTCATTACATGCGGCATCGGCACCACTGACGGGTCGAAGCCCGGCGTAGCGGTGAACATGCTTTCGTTGGTCGTGCGCGGAATGCCGTACCACTCGTCAAACCCGCGGTCGGTCGGATAGCGGCCGGGGCGATCGCCAAGGTGCCACTTGCCGTGGATCGCAGTCGCATAGCCCTGCGCGGAAACGATCTGCGCAAGTGTGACCTCCCACGGTATCAGCCCCTGCGGCAGGCCGGCCGGGACCGACTGCAAGGCGCCGGTCCTGATTGGATGCCGGCCTGTCATCAGCGCCGACCGCGTCGGCACGCAGTCGCTCTCGACGTTGAAATTCGTGAGAAGCAGCCCTTCCGCTGCAAGCGCATCGATGCGCGGTGTCGGCGCGCCGCGCAAAGCGCCGCCGCCATAGCAGCCGAGCTCGCCCCAGCCGAGATTGTCGGCGAGGATCAGGATGATGTTCGGTTTTGCGGGTTCGGTCATGTCCTCTCGTGCGATGCCGAAGATTGATGTCGCATTTTCTGGGATGATCTTAACTCACGCCTGAAGTCAGCTCTCACCAGCTGCTCCACTAAAAATGCCCCAGGAACACCGTCCGCCTCAATCCAAGCTCTCTGCCCATATCGGTGTCGTCGGCCTGTGGAGTCTGGCGGTCGGGCTTGTCATATCCGGCGAATATTTCGGATGGAGCTACGGCTGGGCCGCAGCCGGCACGGTCGGCTTCCTTTATTCCACCGTGATCGTCGCGGTCATGTATCTCGCGTTCATCTTCAGCTTTACCGAGCTGACGACCGCCATTCCCGACGCCGGTGGACCGTTCGAGTATGCGCGACGCGCGTTCGGTCCTTTCGGGGGTCTGATCGCCGGATACGCCGCACTTGTGGAATTCGCGCTCGCGCCGCCCGCGATTGCAGCAGCCCTTGGCGGCTACATCCACTTCCAGTTCGAGCAGGTGCCGGTCTACGCCGTCGGCATTGCCGCCTTCATGATCTTCGTATGGCTCAACATTCTCGGCGTGAAGCAGGCAATGCGTTTCGAGTTATTCGTCACCGTGCTCGCGGTGGCTGAACTGCTGGTGTTCATGGCCGTGGTGGCTCCGGGCTTCCGGATGGAAAACTTCCTCACCGATCCGATGCCGGCCGGATTCGCAGGCGTACTCGCCGCGATCCCTTTCGCAATCTGGTTTTTTCTTGCGATCGAAGGGGTTGCAATGGTTGCGGAAGAAGTAAAAGACCCCCATCGTACGATTCCGCGCGGTTATATCTCCGGAATACTGACGCTCGTCGTGCTGGCATTCGGCGTCATGATCCTGGCGGGCGGTGCCGGCGACTGGAGAAAGCTTTCAGGGATCGATTCTCCGCTGCCGGAAGCCATGGCGATGGTCGTTGGCAAACAGAGCGGATGGCTGCACATGCTGATCGCAGTCGGTCTCTTCGGGCTTCTCGCATCCTTCCACGGCATTATCCTGTCGTGCTCGAGGCAGATCTTCGGGCTTGCAAGAGCCGGTTATCTGCCGCGCGCGCTCGCGGCAGTGCACAGCACACGCAGCACACCTCACCTCGCGTTGCTCGTTACCGGCATTGTCGGTGTCATCGCGCTGGTGTCGGGCAGAACCAGCGAGCTCATCACTTTGTCAGCGCTGGGAGCGCTCGTGATGTACGTGTGCAGCATGGTCGCGCTTTTCAAGCTGCGGCGAAGCATGCCGCAGCTCGAGCGGCCCTACCGTGCGCCGCTCTACCCGGTGCTGCCGCTGGTCGCGCTCTCGCTCTCAGGCTTGAGCCTTGCCGTAATCGTGTGGTTCAACCCAGGCGTGGCGGCGATCTTCCTGGCAGGCTTTGCACTGGCGGTTCTGTATTACCGAGCTACTGCCACGCG
>JBKJPI010000266.1:0-4676 GCA_046595235.1 Burkholderiales bacterium
GGGGGGCGCGCGGCTTCGCGCGCGAGTGCCGCGCGGCCGACGAACTGTTCTTTGGTGAGATCGACGGTCCACGCGAGATCGAGCTCGAACGGCGACGACGTCTGCCGGTCGACGAGCGCCTTTCTCGCCGGGACGTAGTCGACGTCGAGCAGCATGAGCCCGGCCTCGATCCGCGAGACGTCGAGCGCCAGCATGCCGGCCGGCGTAAGCCCGTATGACATCCCGGCTTCTATCAGCGCGTCCCACACGTGGAGCGCATCGTCGACATCGAGCCAGACCTCGAAGCCCAGGTCCCCCGTATAGCCGGTGCGCGAAATCGTGACCGGCACATCGCGCAATGTCGTATTACACAGACGAAAGTATTTGAGCGATGCAATGTCATCATCGACCAGCGACTGAAGGATTGCCATCGAGCTCGGGCCCTGCAGCGCAAGCGCCGCGGTGCTGTCCGAAATGTCCCGGATCTCGACATCGAGCCCCGTCGCGTTGATCTCCAGCCAGCGCAGGTTGGGCTCCGCCGAAGTCATGCGGAACACGTCGTCTTCGAGCCTGTGGATCGTGCCGTCGTCGAGCACTTTCCCGGCGGCGTCACACCAGCCGCTGTACAGCACCTGCCCGGGCTGAGCGCTCAGCACATTGCGTGTGACAACGCGATCGAGAAGCTTCGCCGCGCCGACGCCGCTCACGCGATACTTGTATAGCGGAGAGATATCGAGAAGCGCCGCCGCGCTGCGGATCGCATGATATTCCCGCTCGTGCGAAAGCTCATACGAGCTTGCCACGACGTAGCCCGCCCAACGCCGCCAGGAATGGCTCAGGCAAAGCGCGCCGGTGCGCGCGTGAAATGGCGTTGTTCGAAGCATTGCAGGAAAACAGGCGGGTGGGCGCTTTCCTCAGAACGCGGCGTCGACGCTTTCGAACGTGAGACAGACGCGTCGACGCTGACTTCGAAGCGCTATCGAGAAGGTTGACCGAATCCTGAGCGTCCAGCGAGGTGGCGCGCCCGGCGGGATTCGAACCCACGACCTTCGGCTTCGGAGACCGACACTCTATCCATCTGAGCTACAGGCGCAGCGCGCTTGCATTCTAACATGCCTCAAATCAAGGTTTTTCCGGTGATTCCATTGCCGATATAATTGGGCCCCTTCCGCACGACCATCCCTCGCAATTACATGAGTGACCCCATGAGTGAGCACGAGAAGCACGACGAGCATTCTTCGTTTATCAAGACGCCCAAGCAACTTCTCGCCGTCGTCATTCTTGCTTTTATCGTTCCCATTTTCATCATCTCGCTGCTTGCGAGTGTCGCTTCGCGCAGCGTCGAGCCCAATGCGACGGCGTTTTCGGAAGAAGCGATCGCCAAGCGCCTGAAGCCGGTCGGAGAAGTTGTCGTTGCGGCGGCAGGCGGCGCGGCCAACGCGCGAAACGGTCAGCAGATCGTTGAAGCCGTATGTGCTGCGTGCCACGTGACCGGTGCACTCAATGCGCCGAAGATCGGTGACACGGCGGCGTGGGCACCGCTCATCAAGGAAGGCCCGCAGCAACTCACCGCCGATGCCATCAAGGGCATTCGCCAGATGCCTGCGCGTGGCGGCAATCCCGACCTTACCGACCTCGAAGTGGCTCGTGCAGTCGTATATATGGCGAATCAGTCCGGCGCTAAATTCGCTGAGCCCGCGGCCCCGGCCGCACCTGTCATGCAGGTAGCTGCGGCCGCCGCTGCGCCCGCACCAGCCGCGACGGGCGCAACCGCAGGCACACCCGCAGGCGGTGCAGCCGGCGAAGCATCAAAGGGCAAAAGCATTTACGAGGCGAGCTGTGCCGCATGCCATACCGCAGGTGTAGCGGGCGCGCCGAAGTTCGCCGACAAGGCAGCGTGGGCGCCTCGTCTGAAACAGGGCATGCCCGCACTGTATGAAGCCGCAATCAGGGGAAAAGGCGCAATGCCCCCGAAAGGCGGGAACGTGGCACTGGCCGATGGCGACGTTAAGGCCGCGGTCGATTTCATGGTCGGACCGGCGAAGTAAGCCTCTTGTTATTGCCCACAAAAAAGCGCGGGCGACCGCGCTTTTTTTAATACCCGTGACCACCTACGCGATCGGCGACATCCAGGGCTGCTACGACGCGCTGCGATCACTCCTCGACCGCATCGCCTTCGACCCGGCGAAAGATGCGTTGTGGATCGTCGGCGACCTTGTAAACCGCGGCCCGCAGTCGCTCGAGACGCTGCGCTATGTCAAGAGCCTCGGCAGCGCCGCCGTCACCGTCCTCGGCAATCATGATCTGCATCTCCTCGTCGTCGCCGCCGGAGTGAGAAAGCCGCACCGGGGGGATACGCTCGACGCAATCCTGGCGGCGTCCGACCGCGATGAACTTCTGCATTGGATTCGTAGCCGAAAGCTCATGCACGTCGGCGAGGGCTATGCGCTCGTACATGCCGGCCTTTTACCCCAGTGGACGATTGACGAGGCGCTGCGCCTCGCACGCGAGGTCGAAGCCGCGCTGCAGGGAAATGGCTATGACGAGTTTCTCCGGAACATGTATGGCAACACGCCTGCTGCGTGGGACGCGGGGCTTACGGGCCACGACCGGCTGCGCGTAATCATCAACGCGATGACGCGCTTACGCCTTTGCGACGGCGTGGGCACGATGGAATTCAGTCACAAGACTGCCGGCGATCCGCCTCCCGGATATATGCCGTGGTTCGACGTGCCGGGGCGCGCCAGCGCCGACACACCGATTATCTGCGGTCACTGGGCGGCGCTTGGATTGAAGCTGCGTGACGACCTGCTCGCGATCGATACCGGCTGCGTCTGGGGACGCGAGCTCAGTGCACTTCGGCTGCGAGATCGGCGTGTGTTTCAGTGTGACTGCGGCGGGCTTGCGGGTAAAGCGTCCGGAGAATAGCTTCACGCGCTTCGTTGGCGATGTCGCGCCGATGGCGTGCCTCGGTCTCGATCGGTTCGAGGAAGCACACGTGGACCCGGATCTCGTGCTGGCCCGTGATTCCCATCAGCGTTTCCCACATCGACTTACCTCCGCTGTACGACGCTTCCTCGCAGAGCGTGCCGTCGGTACGCTCGTACCACAGCGCGACCGGCTGGACCGTCGCATCGGCTTCGAGTGCGGGCTCGATGAGTGACGCGTGAAATTTGAGCACCGTCGACCCGTTCGTCGTCGTGCCTTCGGGAAACACCGCGAAGACGTCGCCGGCCTTCAATGCCGCGCTGACTTCGTGCTTGATTCGCATCGTGTCGTGCCGGCGTGTGCGGTCGATGAACAGCGAGCCCGCTCGCGTAGCCAGCCACCCGACCAGCGGCCACGTGCGCATCTCGGACTTCGCCACGAAACGCGATGGCACGACCGCGTTCACCGCAAAGATGTCGAGAAAAGATACGTGATTCGAAACCACCATCAGCGCGCGTCCGCCGTATTTCGGGGGCATGCCGTGAAGAAAGAGTCGGATATTGAGAAGATCGAGCATCGAGAGCGACCAGTGCTCGATCTCGCGCTTCCGCCGCTCCACACTTTGCAGGGGGAACAGCAAGCCCGCGATCGCCATGCCGCGGAAGAAGTGAAGCACGAGGCGAGTGACTCGCGTCCAGCGCTTGATGCGCTGCGCCGCCCGGCCGAACATTGTCGCCAGGGCTTACCTCGTCACGCGCGAAGTTGCGCCGTCAGAAAGAATTCGCACGCGATCCCCCGCACGGAACGGCTCGTCGGCCTCCTGCATGATGGCGACCATCTGGCCATTATCGAGCTTGACGGTCACTTCGACGCCACGCTTCGCCGTGAAGCCCTGCTCTGCCGCCTGACCAGCGAGACCGCCGATCACGGCGCCCGCCACCGTGCCAAGCACCGCGCCTCGGCCCGATCCGACAGAGCTGCCGGCGACGCCACCCGCGACTGCGCCGACGCCCGGACCCACGCCGCTGCGCGTGCCTTCGAGTTTCACTTCGCGCACACTCTCCACGTGTCCCATGCGCACTGACTGCTCCCTTCGCGCCTGCTCGCGCGAATACGAGCCGCCGCCAAGACCCGGCGACGCGCAGCCCGCAAGCACGGTCAGAAATGCTGCGCCCGCCAAAACGCTCTTCGTATATGTCATGCCGCTCTCCATTACCAGATGCGCGCGCCGAAGCTCTCGCGATAGCGCTCCGCGATCTCGTCGCGCGTAAAGCTGTGATTCTGCCCGCCGCGCTGGGCTATTTTTATCGAGCCGAGCAGCGACGCGAGCCGACCTGTGAGTTGCCAGTCGAGTCCGGCATCGATGCCATATAACAGGCCGGCGCGGAACGCGTCTCCGCAACCGGTGGGATCGACGATCTCCGGCGCCGCGACACACGGAATTTCGATCGATTTGCCACCCGAATACACGAGCGACCCCTTTGCCCCCAATGTGACCACCAAAGCCTTCACGAGTTTCGCGAGCGCCTCGATCGTCTGACCGGTTCGCTCCTGAAGCATCTGCGCTTCGTAATCGTTGACGGTCACGTACTGCGCCATTTTCACGAAATCGAGAAGCTCTTCCCCGCCGAACATCGGAAGGCCCTGGCCGGGATCGAAGATGAACGGTATACCCGCGTCCCGGAACTCGCGTGCGTGCTGAAGCATCCCGTCGCGTCCGTCGGGCGCGATGATGCCAAGCGTCGTGCCTTCGGCATCACTCACGTGGT
>JBKJPI010000325.1:0-8653 GCA_046595235.1 Burkholderiales bacterium
TTAATCCGATCAGAGAGGGCACGGAACCCAGGTTCATCTGCGTGTTGCCGCGCATGGTGTCGACTCCCGCCGGGCCGCCGCCCTGGAACGGCACATGAACGATGTTGGTGCCGGTCATGAGCTTGAAGAGCTCCGTGTTCATGTGCGGAAAGCCGCCGATGCCGGATGACGAGTAGTTGAGCTCGCCCGGCCGCTTCTTCGCGAGCGCGATCAGCTCCTTCACGCTGTTCACCGGAAGCGTCGGATGGACGACGAGGACGCTGTCGCCCCGCCCGATCAGCGCGACCGACTCGTACGATTTCGCATAGTCGATTCCTTTAGCCTGTTTCCTGTCGAGCAGGTGGCCGTACGCAGTGGAAGTGACCATGAACATATAGCCTTCGGGCGGCGCTGCGGCAACGACGTGCATGCCGAGAATCGAGCCGGCGCCGGGACGATTCTCGACGATGACGGTTTGCTTCAGGCGCCTGGTGAGCTCCGGCGCGATGAGGCGCGCCACGATGTCGGTGCTTCCGCCCGGCGCCCACGGCACGAGCAGGCGCACCGGCTTCTCGGGCCATGTGGCGGCGATCGACGGCGCAGATGCGAGGCCTGCCAGGAAAAGAGCGACGGCTTCGATACAGCAGTGAACCCTATTCACGAGCGCCTCCTTATTCGTAATGTCCGCAATATATAACAGCGAGTGGGGCCTCGGTTATGATCTTGCGCTAGCACTCCCCCCGTCATTAAGGAATACCTCATGCCCGATACCATCCGCATCGGCGTCGTCGGTGCCGGCGCCAATACACGCAAGTTCCACATTCCCAACCTCAGGAAGATCGACGGCGTCGAGATCGCTGCGGTCGTGAATCGCACGCGCGCTTCGTCGGAACGCGCGGCCGAGGAGCTCGGCATCGCACGCGCGCACAGCACCTGGCAGGCCCTCGTCAACGATCCGGGTATCGACGCGGTGGTCATCGGCACATGGCCCTATATGCACTGCCCGGTGACGCTGGCGGCGCTCGCCGCAGGGAAGCACGTCCTCACGGAGGCGCGCATCGCGATGAACGCGGCCGAAGCACGCCAGATGCTCGCCGCCGCGCGGGCGCGGCCGGACCTCGTAACCCAGGTCGTCCCGGGTCCTGCCACGTTCGCTGCCGACCCGATGGTGATGCACCTGCTGTCCGACGGCTACATCGGCGATCTGCAGTCGATGGATGTGAAAGTCCCGGCGGGATTCATGAATCGCGACGCGCCGATGCACTGGCGGATGGACCGCGACTATTCGGGCATGAACATCATGTCGATGGGGATCTGGTACGAGTGTGTCTCGCGCTGGGTGGGGCCGGCGACGGCGGTCATGGCGCGGACGCGCGTCGCCGTTCCGCATCGCATGGACGCGGAACGCGGCGAGCGTCGCTCGATCACAGTGCCCGACCACGTGGAGGTGCTTGCGGACCTCGCTAACGGGGCCATCGCGCGGATGCACTGGAGCTCAATCGCGGGATTCATGCCCGGACCGGAAATCTGGCTTTTCGGGAGCGAGGGCACGCTGCGAATGGAACAGCGCGGGCGTGGGAACCTGGCACTCTCGGGCGGGCGCCGCGGCGACAAGGAGATGGCGCCGATTGAGATTCCCGCAGACAAGACTTACGGCTGGCGAGTCGAAGAGGAGTTCATCGGCGCAATCCGCGGGCAGGAGGAGATCAGGCGAACGTCGTTCGTCGATGCGGTGAACTACATGGACTTTACCGAAGCCGTTCAAATATCGAGCCGCGAGGGGCGGCGCGTCTATCTGCCCCTGGCTTAGCGCGCGGAGCCATGCACGACATGACTCAAACACACGCAGGTCGAACGGGTTAAAGATTGGTTCAGGCCAGGGGATCAGACGGTGCCAGCGGGAATGTCCCGAACGGCGTCGTTGAGGACGCAGCCGAGCCGCTTGCAGCAGTGCAGCGATTGGATGCTGAATCCCGCCGCTCCGAATCCCCATGCGGCGAAGGCAGCATGCTATGGCGAACCTGGGGCGACGGTCCCCCGCTGGTGCTGCTCCACGGCGGCGCCGGCTCCTGGCAGCACTGGGTGCGCACGGTGCCCGCCTTCAGCGCCGCTCACCGCGTGCTGGTACCGGATCTTCCGGGGTTCGGCGAGTCCGCGGATCCGCCCACGCCGCCGGCCATGACGACGATCAGCGAGATCGTCGCAGCGGGCATCGATGCGCTGCTTGGCCCGCGCGCACCGTACGATCTTGTGGGCTTCTCCTTCGGAGCTTCGGTGGGCGGACACGTCGCACGCCTGCACGGCGAGCGCGTGCGCGCCCTGACGCTCCTCGGCGCGGGTGGCCTGGTGCGACCGCGTACTCCGATGGCGCTCGAGCGGGTTCGCGACAAATCCGGTGAGGCGCGCATGCAGGCGCACCGAACGAATCTCGAGCGGAGCATGATCGCGGATCCGGCGCGGATCGATGCGTGCGCGCTCGCGATGCAGGACTGGAATGCGACGCGCTCGCGGCTCGACAGCCCGGCCCTGATCAAGCTGCGACCGCTCGCTGTCTCGCTGCCGCACCTTCGCATCCCGGTGAACGCGATCTGGGGCGAGCGTGACCAGATCGCCTACTACACGCTCGAGGACAGAATCGCGGCGCTGCGCGCGTTGTGCCCGGCGGTCGAGCTGCGCATCATCCCCGCGGCCGGCCACTGGGCGCCCTACGAGTCCCCCGACGCGTTCAATGCGACACTCGCCGACTTGCTGCGACGAACCTCCGGGGCCGGATGAGCGGAAGCGAAAAGTCGAATATGGCAATCCAGAGTCCCCCGTGTTTCATGGGGACGCAGCCTCGGCCGGCTTGAGCGCCAGGAGAAACATCTCGATCCCCGCGGCGTCGAGAAAAGCCAGCGCGCATGCAAGCGCCGGATCGACGTCGTTTCGCGGCAGCGCACAGCGCGACTGCGCCACACTCGCCTTCGGCGGCAGCGGCTCGTCCGCGCCGGGCAGCGCCCGCGCCCGATCGGATTCGCGGCGCGCAGCAACCGCGGTCGTCAGCGGTGCGGAAACGAGCTCGATCTCCGGAACGACGCCGGTTCGCTGTACCGTTCTGCCTGACGGTCCGTGATACAGCGCCGTAGTCAGGCGCAGCGCGCCGTTGTCTGCACCAAGAGAGAGGAGCGACTGAACGCTGCCTTTGCCGAAGCTGCGCTGCCCCATCACTGTTGCGCGCCGGTTTTCCTGAAGGGCGGCGGCGACGAGCTCCGCAGCCGAGGCAGAGCGGCCATCGATCAGCACGACCATCGGCACGCCGGCGAGCTGCTCGCTCGAATCAGCCTGCCAGCTTCGACGGCTGCCAGGAGTGCGCCCGCGCATCGAAACGATCTCACCCTCGCGCAGAAACGCGTCGGCCGTTCTCACCGCCTCGTGGAGCAGGCCCCCGCGATTGCCGCGCATGTCCAGAACGACCGCGCGCGGCGTCTTTGCGGCAGTCGCATCGGCGATCGCCTTCTCCAGCATCGTCGCCACAGAATTCGTGAAGCTCTCGAGGCGCAGCACCAGCACGTCGCCTTCCATGCTCCAGCGCAGCGCCTCCGTGTGAATACGTTCCCGCACCAACGGCACGTTGAATTCGTCCTCGCGGCCGGCACGGCGGATCACGAGTGAAATCTGAGTACCGGGCTGCCCTCGCATGCGTGCGATGGCGTCGGTGAGCTCCATTCCGAGTACCGGCTGATCGTCGAAGCGCACGATGAGGTCACCGCTTTTCAACCCCGCGCGCGCCGCCGGTGTGTCAGCGATTGGCGCCACGACGCGCACCAGCCCGTCGACCATATCAACCTGCAGACCCAGCCCGCCGAAGCTCCCGCTCAAAGCACTGCGCTCGTTGCTCTGCGCGCGCGCGTCGAGGTAGCGCGAGTAGGGATCGAGGGATGAAAGCGCGGCGTTGATCGCTTTCCTGAACACCACCGCGGGCTCCCCCGAGTGTGGCTCGAGCGGCTCGATCGCCTTCACGCCGGCTGCGACCACTGCCTCTACGTCGATCTCCTGGGCGTAGCTTCGCTCAACTCGCCGCAGCGCTGTGCCGAAAAGCGCCTGATGAAGCTCCGCTTGCTCGCCCGGCTTCACCACCCTGGCGTATGCCGATGTAAGGGGCGCCAACAACTCATCGGTAACCGGCGCGGAAGCCGCGAACGCGGCGGCGCAGGCGACGAAGAGCCACGTCGCGGCCAGTGGGCGAAGCGCCTTCAGTGAACCAGTCATGGGAGTGAGGACAGCACGTTTATCGACGAGGCTAGCACGAACCTGTGCAGCCCGGCCGACCGGCGGGAAACCGAGCTTTGGTATCAATGCCTCAAGATTGTCCGCGATCGGCCGATACCACCCTAGTCGAGGCGTCTCCCGGGCAAAGGGGCGCGCGCCTGCCTCCAAATTTTTCGGACACACTGAATGGCAACCGATTTCGAAGTCCTGGATCGCGAAGCGGAGCAGATCGTCAGGGAGATCGGCATTCCGCCGTGTCCGATGATTCTGACCAAGCTGATGCAGGAAATGCGCAGCGATGATCCTGATTTCGGCAAACTCGGCAAACTGATCAGCGGCGACGCGAGCCTTGCAGCGGCGATGCTGAAAACCGTGAATTCGCCGTTCTACGGGTTGCGCAGCAAGGCGACTTCGGTGCCGCAGGCGATCGCGCTGCTGGGCCTTCGTCACGTGGCCGAGCTCGTGAGCGGTCTATTGTTGCGGCAGGCTTTCCAGGGCGGCACGAGCGAGCTCATGGACGAGTTCTGGGAAAGCTCAACGCGTATCGGCCAGATCAACGACCTCCTCGTGCGTCGTTTCAAGCATGTGCGGCGCGATGGGCTGCAGACCTTCGGCGTGTTCCGCGACTGCGGCATGCTCGCGATGATGCAGAAATTCAAAAACTATAAACCGCTGTTTCCGGGCGCGCCTCGTCCTGCCAATGCGAGTGTCATCGCGCTCGAAGACGCAGAGTACAAAATCAATCACGCGCGCATCGGCTATCAGCTGGCCAAAACATGGTTGCTGCCCGACGAGGTATGCGAGGCCGTGCTCAGGCACCACGACTACGCCGAACTGCAGGCCGGCTCCACCGGGCTCGCCGCCGCGAGTTTGCAGCACATCGCTTTGACACTTGCGGCCGAGTCGATTTTCGTCAAACACGAGCTCCACGCACCGAGCGCTGAATGGGGGCTCGGCAGCGCATTTGCTCTCGAAACGATGGAAATATCTCAAGCCGAGCTCGACGAGATCGCCGACGCCCTCATCGACGAGCTGGCCGAGCAGCAGTAGTAGCGCGGCGTCCGCCGTATGCCACAATTGCGGCATGTCCGAACTCCAGCAATGGGCCTTCCAGAACGCGCTGCAACCGAAGGCTGAAGAAACGCAGTTCGATCTCGCGCGCGCGCTCGACGCGATGGTATTGGTGCGCGCGGAAGTGCCGGCCGACGGGTACACAGTCTCAAACCTGGGCACCGAGCGCGGGGGCTACGGCGCGGTAATTCGCGAGGATGGCCTCGTCCTCACCATCGGCTATCTCATCAACGAAGCCTCGCAGATCTGGCTCACCAGTAACCGTGGGGCAGTCGTCGAGGGCCACAGGCTTGCGTATGACCAGGCGACCGGCTTCGGTCTGATACAACCCCTGGGCAAGCTCGACGTGACGCACCTTCCCCGCGGTCTGGCAGCCGACGTGAACGTCGGCGACTCCGTCTACGTGCTCGGCCATGGCGGCCTTGCCCACGCGCTGAAGACCAGCGTCATCGAGAAGCGAGAATTCGCGGGCTCGTGGGAATACGTTCTCGACGAGGCGCTCTTCACTTCACCTGCACATCCGCAATGGGGCGGCGCCGCATTGCTGGACGCACAGGGCCATATCATCGGCATCGGTTCGCTGCTGGTGCAGCACGAAGTGAACGGAGAAGCGATCCACGCCAACATGTTCGTGCCAATCGACCTGCTGGCTCCGATCCTCGACGCAATGCTGCAGACAGGACGCAGCCCGCATCCGCCGCACCCATGGCTCGGCATGTCCACCGATCAGACCGGCGGCAGCCTCGTCGTCGGCAAACTCTCGCCCGGGGGACCCGCGCAACGCGCGGGCGTCAAAGCCGGGGACATGGTGCTGAGTGTCGGCGACGCGCGTGTCGGCACGCTCGCTGAATTGTTTCGCGCCGTGTGGCGCCTGGGCACGGCCGGCGTTGACGTGCCGCTCACTGTCGCGCGCGACGGCGACGTGCTGCGTATCGCGGTGAAGTCTGCAGACCGCACTGACTTTCTCAAGAAGCCGAATCTGCACTAACGCTTGTTCGACGAGCGGGAACCGCGCTTGCGTTAAGGGAACACCCGAACAAGTTCCTTCGCGCCATGAACCTCGTCGATCTTCTGCTGGGCCTCGTAATTCTCGCAAGCGTGTGGGGTGGTTGGCGCCGCGGGCTCATGTTCGCCAGTGCGGACCTGGTGGCGCTTGCGGGCGGCATCGTCTGCGCATTCTGGCTATACCCGCACGTTGTCGCCCTCGCGGAGCACAAAGGCTTGCAATGGGGCGTCTGGACAGCGCCCGCCGCCTTCCTTCTCGTTTACACGCTCGCGCGTGTCCTCCTGGGCGTCGTCCTGGGGCGGCTCATGCGAAGCGTGCCTCCGACCGCGCACGCGCACGCCGCCAACCGCGCGCTCGGCGTCGCGCCAGGCGCCGGCAGCGGTTTGATCAACGGCACGATCGTCGCGATGCTGCTGCTCGCCATTCCACTGAGCGACGTCATCACGCGCGAGGCCGGCGAAAGCGTCCTTGCGCCGCGTTTTGCAACGCCTGCGGAATGGCTCGAAGCGAAGCTGCGGCCGATCTTCAATCCCGCGTTCGACCAGACGCTGAGCAAGCTCACGATACGGCCGGACTCGCGCGAGTCGGTCAAGCTGTCATTCTCCGTAAAGAATCCGAAGCACCGCGCCGACCTCGAGACAGGCATGCTCGTCCTGCTCAATGAGGAGCGGCGCGCGCACGGACTGCGCCCGTTCCAGGCAGACGCCGAGGCTGCCGGCATCGCCCGTGCGCATTCGATGGACATGTTCGCGCGCGGCTACTTTTCGCATGTCAGCCCTGAGGGAGACGACCCGTTCGCGCGCATGAGCCGCGGCAAGCTGCGCTTCGTGGCCGCCGGCGAAAACCTTGCGCTGGGCCGGACGTTGGCGATGGCACACAAGGGGCTGATGGATTCTCCCGGTCATCGCGCCAACATCCTGCGGCCCGCCTTCGGACGCGTAGGCATCGGCATCGTCGATGGCGGACGCTACGGCCTGATGGTCACGCAGAATTTCCGCAACTGACCGGCAAGGGACCAGCGGGCGGCGGCGCTACGCGCTAGAGCGTTACGATCAGGCAGGTAGCCTGTCGACGAACTTAGCGCGAATGGGTCCAGTTCAGGCCTGTGGTGCGCTTGCCGCGCGTGACGCCACGCCGGCGAAACGCTCGTAGAGCTGCCAGTCGAGGGCGTGTTCTTCGAGCGTTTCAGGATCCCACATTCGTCGCGGCAGCTCGAAAATGTCGCCGCCGTACACGTGCAGACCGATCGCCGGTGTGTTGCTGAGGCATTCGGCGACATGCACGGTGTCGGACCGCATCGACAGGATCGATCCTCGCGTAAGCGTCGCCTCACCCGCCATTCGCAACGTGGCGTCTTCGCGCCGGTAGAGCGTGTTCTTTTCCTCACCCGACAAAAGGAGGACCTGCGCCCAGGTGCCGTGGTTATGCGGCGGCGTGCGGCGGCCACTCGGGAAGCAGACTTTGAGCAGGGTGAGCTCAGGCGATCGGTAAAAAACCTGGCGTGCGTTGCCGCCGGTGCCAGAGACGTACTGAAGCGCACGCTCTATTTCAGCCACCTCGCTGCGCAGGTCCTCCATCACCGCCCGTAACGAAGGCATTGGGTCCGCGCTCTCTGCCGCGAGGGCGCAGCGCGCTACGAGTTCGTGCACTTTCATCATCTGTTCCTCTGGATGAGAGACCGCCGCATCGATGTTTCGGTAAACTGCTCGGCGTGTCAAGGCGTAACCCGAGGAGGATAGCGATGAAAACGAAAGTGAGATCCCTGCAGGAAGCCGCTGCATGCGTGACCGATGGGGCGCGGTTGGTGATGAGTGCGAACCTGCACCGTCCGCCGATGGCGTTCCTGCGCGAGCTCGTTCGCCGGCGGGTGCGTAACCTGCGCGTGATCGGCGTCGTCGGCGGTGACCTTAATATCGATTTCCTCGTAGGCGCCGGTGCGGTCGGCGTCGTCGACACGTGCAGCGTCACGATGGGAGAGTTCGCCCGCACGGGTCCGAACTTCGCGCGGCATGTCGTAGCGGGCCGTGTGCGCTCGCTGGACAATACCTGAGGGGTGCTCTTTTCACAGGCCCAGGCTGGGTCTATGGGAGTACCCTACGTGCCGGTGATCGGGCTCGTCGGGACCGATTTGCTCAAACGCCGCGACGACATGGTGCTCGCGCCGGATCCCTTCGGTGAAGGAAGGGTCACTGTCGTCGCGAAAGCAATGCGCCCGGACGTCGCGGTGTTTCACGTCGACAAGGCCGACGTCCAAGGCAACGTCTCCTGCGGCTATCACGTCAAGGCGGTGATGCTTGCCGAGGCATCGCGACACGTCGTCGTGACCGCGGAGGAAGTGGTCACGACGAC
>JBKJPI010000437.1:0-6121 GCA_046595235.1 Burkholderiales bacterium
ACAGGGGCCCGGCGTGACAGGCAACCGGCGCAATTTCGCGGTCATGTTCAGCGGCGGTGGCGCCCGCGCCGCGTATCAGGTTGGTTTTCTCCGCGTGCTCGCCCGTGAGTTCCCCGGCGTCGTGCCCGACATTCTCACCGGAGTGTCCGCCGGCGGGATTAACGCGGCATACCTGGCGGCGCGGCAGGAGCCGTTCGCGCAGCGGGTCGAGGATCTGGCCGCGTCCTGGGCGGGCATCCGCATCGAGCATGTGTTCAGCGTGGACGGGCGTGATCTCGCGTGGCGGTTCCTCCGATGGGGCGGACGGCTGATCTCGGGCGGCAAGAACCCGCTGCCGCCCGCGGGGAGCATGGTGGATACCGCGCCGCTTCGCGTCCTCCTGCAGCAGATGCTCGAGGGCACGGACCTCGGGATCGCGGGCATTGCGCGCAGCCTGGAGGACGGCTGGCTGCGCGCCGTTGCGCTGACCGCGTCGAGCTACACGACAGGCCAGTCGGTCACATGGGTGCAGACGCGCGGCGACGGCGCCGTCGAGCTGTGGCAGCGTCCGCAGCGCAAGAGCCTCGCGTGCGCGCTTCGCGTGGATCACGTCATGGCCTCGGCAGCGCTTCCGTTCCTGTTCCCGGCCATTGAGGTCGACGGCGCGTGGTACGGAGACGGCGGCATCCGGCTGACGGAGCCGCTGTCGCCCGCAGTGCACCTTGGCGCCAGGCGCATCATTGCGGTGTCGACGCGCTACGCGCGCACGCGCGAGGAGGCCGACCAGCCGGCCGTCACGGGCTATCCGCCGCCGGCGCAGGTGGCCGGGGTGCTGTACAACGCGGTCTTTCTCGATCAGCTCGACGGCGATGCGCTGCAGATGCAGCAGATCAACCGGCTGGTCGCACAGCTCCCGGAATCGGGGCGCTCAGACCTGCGGCACATCGAGCTGCTGATGCTGCGTCCGTCTATGGATCTCGGACGGCTGGCCAACGAGTACGAGGCTGAGCTGCCGCACGCGTTCCGGTTTCTCACGCGAAAACTCGGCACGCGCGAAACGCGGTCGAACGACATGCTGAGCCTGGTCATGTTTCAGAGCGACTACGTGAAGCGGCTCATCGAGCTCGGCGAGGCGGACGCCGCCGCGAAGATGCCGGAGATCGCGCGCTTCCTTGCGGACGATCGCTAGCTGGCGCTGAGGCGAGGTGAACCCGGCGCCCCTGCGAATCAGTCAAATGCCAGAAGCATTGCTGGGTTTGACGATTGCCGCGCCCGGTTCCGCGGCGCAAGCTTGCCGCCAGACGAATCGCACGCAACGAGTAGATCGAGGAGGAGTAGCCCATGAAAGCAGCTCAGCTATTGGCTTCATTCTTGGCAACCATGCTGTGCGCCGGGGGTGTCGCCTGGTCGCAGGCGTATCCCGCCAAGCCCGTGCGCGTGATCGTCCCTTTTCCCCCCGCGGGGGCGAACGACATCGTTGCACGCGTCGTTTTCCCGAAGGTCGCGGAGCAGATGGGCCAGTCGTTCATCATCGACAACCGCGCCGGCGCAGGGGGCACGATCGGCTCGGCCGTCGTGGCGCAAAGCAGGCCCGACGGCTACACGTTACTGATACAGACCGCGGCCTCCCACGTCTCCAATGCGCACCTCTATAACAAGCTGCCATACGATGCGCTGCGCGATTTCGTCGGCATCGCCCCCCTCGCAAGGCTCGCCACCGTGCTCACCGTTCACCCCTCGCTGCCGGTGCGGTCGGTGAAGGAGTTCATCGCGCTGGCGCAGAAACGGCCGAAAGAGATTCTCCACGGACATTCCGGCTACGGCAGCTTCACCCACTTCAACGGAGTGCTCTTCGAATCCAGAACGGGCATCCGCATGACCCACGTACCGTTCAAAGGTGGCGGCCCCGCCGTCATAGCGCTGGTATCAGGGGAAACACAGGTCCAGGTCGCGGCGATCGGCGAGCTGATCGCGCACATCAAGTCGAACCGTGTGCGTGCGCTAGGGGTGAGCACGCTGGAACGCCTACCCCAGCTTCCGGAAGTGCCGCTGATTGCCGACACGGTTCCCGGCTATGAATCGTGGACCTGGGTCAGCGCCTTTGCGCCGGCGGGCACGCCGAAGGTAATCATCGACCGGCTCAACGCCGAGCTCGGGAAGGCGCTGAAGGATCCTGACGTCGCAGCCAGGTTGAGCGCGCAGACGCTCGACCCCGCGCATCGGCCGCCGGAGGAGCTTGCCCAGCGCTTGAAGAGAGATCACGAGACGATAGGGAAGCTCTTCCGCCAGTTCGATGTGAAGCTCGATTAGCCGCGCCATGCCATCCGGCGATCGCCCGGTGCGCGTTGCGATAGTCGATCGCGGGGACCGCGAGGCACGACGCAGGTCCGCCCCGGAGGAAAGCCGCTTCCTGCCGCTCTTTCAGGCGCTCGCCGATCTCGGCGCACACACCGAAAGAGCCGTCTACGACGAGGCATTCGCCGACGAGGTGCGCCGGCAGCTCATGCGCGTGGACGCGGTGCTGGTCTGGGTGAATCCGCTACAGAATGGCCGCGACCGTTCGGTTCTCGACGCTATCCTGCGCGAAGTCGCTGCCGCAGGCGTGTTCGTGAGCGCCCATCCGGACGTCATCGCAGAGCTCGGGACGAAGGAGGTCCTCTACACGACCCGGGACATCGGATGGAGCTGCGACACCCACCTGTACCGTAGCGCGGCGCAATTGCGGGAGGAACTGCCCGCGCGGCTCGCCGGCGGCGCACGCGTGCTGAAGCAGCTCCGCGGCAACGGCGGCAGCGGCATCTGGAAGGTCGAGCTCGATGGGCAAAGCGAAAGCGTCGTGCGAGTTCGCCACGCCGAGCGGGACGCTGCCGACGAGAGTATGACGTTGGATGCATTCTCCCAGCGCTGCGAGACGTACTTCGAGAGCGACGGCGGAATGCTCGACCAGGAATACCAGATGCGGCTGGCCGAAGGCATGGTCCGCTGCTACCTTGTGCACGGCCGCGTGGAGGGATTCGGGCTCCAGGCGGTCAATGCGTTGTACCCGACGCCACCCGGTGCGGCGGTGGAGGCGGCGCCCCAACGCACCCGGCGCACGTATCACCCGCCGACGTTGCCCAGCTACCAAGCACTCAAACAGCAACTCGAAGATGAATGGGTGCCGGCAGTGCAGCGGCGCTTTTGCATCGAGACCGGCGGCCTCCCGGTTTTGTGGGACTGCGATTTTCTGCTGGGGCGGAAGACTGCATCCGGCGCAGACACCTATGTATTGTGCGAGATCAACGCGAGCAGCGTGTCGCCGTACCCGGAATCAGCAAACGTTCCGATGGCCCGCGCAGCGGTGCAGG
The DNA here is from genome assembly GCA_046595235.1 of Burkholderiales bacterium. GTDB lineage: Bacteria > Pseudomonadota > Gammaproteobacteria > Burkholderiales > SG8-41 > JAQGMV01. The sequence continues at coordinate 3,327 of JBKJPI010000437.1, forward strand.
GCGCGCAGTTGCATAGAGGATGAACCAGAGCGGCCTTCAACGTGCATCATCTCGCCGCACTGATGCGACTACACGGTCATCAAATGTGAGATTGTGAGGGTGATCATGTGCAGGAACATTAAGATGCTGTTTAACTTGCGGCACATGGACAGATGGTGCGTCGCCCTTGCGCTGTGGGGCGCGTCGCTTTCCTTCGCCGCCGGCAAGCTCGCAGAGACTGACCCGGACAAAAGCGTGCGATCGGACGCGGCGCGCGCCGCGGCGATATTCAATCGCTGACCCGGCTCGAGAAGGGGTAACGCAACTGAAGATCACAATCTGGAACGCCGCTCGATGGCTTGTTGTTCTGGCTGTAGCGCCGCCTGCGGTCGCGCAAGACTTCAATGCATGCCTGGAGAAGCTGCGCATCGAGGCGATCGGCAAAGGCATCACCGCGCAGACGTTCGATACGGCCATGACCGGCGTCGAACCCGATCAGGCCGTACTCGATGCAATGAATCGTCAGCCGGAATTTACGACGGCGATCTGGGACTACCTCGCCGGTCTCGTCGATGACGAACGCATCGCTGTGGGGCAGGCGAAGCTTGCGGAACACGCTGCGGTGCTGAACGATGCCGAGCGAAGGTTCGGCGTCGACCGCTACGTGGTGGTTGCCGTTTGGGGCGTCGAGACGGACTACGGCAGGGTGATGGGCGGGCGTCCGCTGGTCCGCTCTCTCGCCACGACCTCCTGTTTCGGTCATCGCCAACGATTCTTTCGCGGCGAGCTCATGGCCACGCTCCGCATCCTGCAAAGTGGCGACATACCTGCGCAGGCACTGGTTGGTTCGTGGGCCGGCGCGTTCGGGCAGACGCAGTTCATGCCTTCGACCTTTCAGCGGCTGGCGGTTGATTTCGACGGCGATGGGCGACGGGACATCGTGGGATCGGTGCCGGATGCGCTGGGGTCGACCGCGAACTTCCTCAACCGCGCGGGTTGGGTAAGCGGCGAACGGTGGGGCTATGAAGTGCGGCTGCCGGTCAACTACAACGGCCCTTCAGGCCGGCGTACGCGGCAGGCTCTGGCAGAGTGGAGCCGCCTCGGCATCGCGCGAGTCGATGGTGCGCCGCTCACGGGGAACGGACGCGCCGCGCTCGTGATGCCTGCGGGCGCGCAGGGTCCGGCGTTCCTCGTCTTCAGAAACTTCGATGCGATCTATGGCTATAACGCCGCCGAGTCGTACGCCCTCGCGATCGCCCATCTCTCCGATCGGTTGCGCGGCGCCGGACCGTTCCAGACGGCATGGCCGACGGACGATCCCGGTCTTTCTCGGGCCGAACGACGCGAAGTCCAGCAGCGGCTCATCGAGCGCGGCCACGATATCGGTCAGCCGGACGGGATCATCGGCGCGCGCACCCGCACCGCCATCGAGTCGTTTCAGAGGTCGGCCGGGCTGTTTGTGGACGGTCGCGCTGGGGTTCGCGTATTACGAGCACTGCAGACATCGCCCCCGCTGAAAGAGAATGCGGCGAGCAATCCCAACGAACCACCCGTCGAATGAGCCGATACTTCGGCGGGTTCACACGCACACGTAACCAAGAAAGGGCGAACCATGAAGATCCTGGTCATACACGGCGCGGGAATGAACATGCGCGGCAAGGTGCAGGTCGAGGTTTTCGGTCCGATGCTGCTGCCGCAATACGATGAGCACATCCGCAAGTACGCAGCCGAGCTGAAGGTCGACATCGAGATCTTCCACTCGAACATCGAGGGTGAGGTCATCAACAAGTTCTACGAAGCGCACGAAGCCGGCGTCGACGGCGCGATCATCAATCCCGCCGGCTATACCAGGGGTCATCCCGCGCTCGCTGCCGCGATCGGTCAGGTGAGCTTCCCTACGATCGAGCTGCACATATCGAATCCCGCACGGCGCGGAAACGTATCGGAGATCGCGCCCGTCACGCGCGGCACCCTGACCGGGTTCGGCATCTACGGCTACTACCTCGCGCTGAATGGCTTGCAGGACATCTGCACCCGGAAATAGGCGCTAGGCAGTGACCCGCATGCGCTCGACGAGGTCGAGGTCGGGGTCCTGCCCCAGCCCCGGCACCTGCGGCACGGCAAAGTCGCCGTTATTCGGGATGATCTGGTCACCGAACGGCGTTTCGGCAAAGTCGCAGTAGTAGCGCTCGATCGGAATCTCGCGCGCGCTCGCTGCGCACACGTGGATCGACGCCAGCAGGCCGGGCCCAAAGTACGGTGAGTGCGGCACCACCACCACGCCGTTCGCTTCACCGAGCGCAAAGATCTTCCGCATCTCCGTCACGCCGCCGATCTTGGTGATGCTGGGCTGTGCGATGCCCACCGCGCCGACGTCGAACAGGCGCTTGAACTCCATGAAGTTCGAGATATTCTCGCCAGCCGCGATCGGTGTCCTGCTCGTCTTGCGCAGCCGCGCCAGGCCACTGTGATCGTCGGGCGGGTAGATCGGCTCTTCGATCCACGCGAGTTTCATGCCGGCCCATTTGTGCGCCACGGCGATCGCCTCGTCCACCGTCCACGGGCACGAGCAATCGACCATCAGCGGCACCTTTTCGCCGCACACCTTTCTCGCGGCGCGCACGATGCTGGTCTTGTTTTCGTGCAGCTTGATGTAGCGGTAGCCGCGATCGATCGCTTCTTTGGTCTTACGCGCTACCACCTTGGCGTTGCCATAACGCAGAAGACTTGCATACGCGGGAAGTGTGGCGCGCGCGCTGCCGCCGAGCAGCTTGTAGAGCGGCAGGCCGGCGCGCTTGGCGGCGATGTCCCACAGC
>JBKJPI010000154.1:0-7887 GCA_046595235.1 Burkholderiales bacterium
CCCTTGTACGGCACGTGCATCAGGCGCACGGCAGCCATGGACTTCAGGAGCTCGCCGGCAAGGTGGCCGGGCGTTCCCCCTCCGTTCGACGAGAAGGCGAGCTGGTCTGGGCGCGCCCGCGCGAGCGCGATCAGCTCCTTGACGTTGCGAACCGGCACCGACGGATGCAGCGCGAACACGTTCGGGACCGCAGCCATGTTGGTGACGGGCGCGAAATCCCTGATCGGGTCGTAAGGCAGCTTCGCCTGGAAGCTCGGCAGAATGGTCAGGGGCGCGCCCGAGCCCATGAGGAGGGTGTAGCCGTCGGGTACTGCCTTCGCGCCCAGCTCGGTGCCGATGATGCCGCTCGCTCCAGGACGATTGTCGATGACGACCTGGTGTCCCCAGATCTCGCCCAGCTTGAGCCCAAGCAGGCGAGCCAGGACGTCCGTGCTTCCGCCCGGCGGAAACGGAACGATGAGGCGGACGACTTTCGTCGGGTACGATTGCGCGACCGCGACGGCGGGCAGCAGCAGCGATAAAGCGAGCAGGCCGATTCTGAATTGCATCATGGCGCTCGGGAAGTATAAGGTGAAGAAACAATCGCCGCTTCAGAGGGGCCCATGAAAGTCACCCGCATAAGACCGGCATGGGGTCGGAGCCGCACACCTTTTCTCGCGACGCTACAAACGCGCACTTTCTGCGAAAACGAAATCGATGTGCGCTCCCTTTTCCCAAACGGTCGATTCCGCGGCACGACGCAGAGATCGCTGTCGTCTCACCGTGCTGCCACACGTTGTTCGGACGCTCCGGGTCCGCCGTCTTCAGGAATGAGCGGCGCGTTCAGCCGGATGTCATCGAGATGCAAGCCCATCGGACGGCCACGCGCATCGAGCCCAGTGTAGTTATCGAATACGCGAGGTAGCGCGGGCCCATCGTTGCACGACAGCCAGAGGCGCAGCAGATGGCGCCTTGCCTCAGGCTCGGCATGATCCTCGTAGTTCGTGCGTGAATGCAGGATGTAATGGTTGCAGACGAATTGAATGTCCCCAACCCTAAGCTCCATATCCAGGTGGAGATCCGGGCTTTCTGCCAGGGCATCGAGAAGATCCATCGCCTCGGTGAGTTGCGCAGACACGCGAGGTACCTCCGCAAACCGTTGGGCCTTCCGAATGGCGCTGCGCACGTAGGACGTGATCATGAAGCCTTGGTGCGGGTTAAAGACCGGCAGCTCGTACCACGGCCCTTTGCCGGGCGGAATTTCGCCCCGGCGGTCCCTATGGGTCGCGCCCATCAATACGCGCACCAGGTCCGGGCGCCGCTCGAGCATCTCGTTGTAAACCGTCACGGAGCTCACCAGGCTGCTCAGGCCGCCGGACCTCGCGGTACGCACACAGAGGAGTCCGACGAGATCGGCGCCGTCGGTGTGGTAAGGCAGGCGGACGTTGGTCTGGTATCCGCGGGCTGTGGGCTGGCTATAGTCGAAACCCAGGTCGGTGACATGCCCCAGTGCGTGCCCGGCGGCGTTCTGGGATACCGCCCTTCCCAGATGCGCGCCAATGCCGAAATAGCCGATGGCGCGCTGGCGCGGGGAGAGCCCGTCCGAGGGAAAGCCGCGCAGCAGGCTGAAGCCCCGTCCTTGCAGCAGGTCCTTGCGGACACGACGCAGCAGGCGCTCCAGCAGCGGCAACGGAAACGCCTCGGGCCCGATGTCGACCACGTCCAGGCCGCGCGCCTCCACGGCGGCAATCGCCGCGAGGAGTTCCGCCAACTCGTCGGGAGAAAACACGTGCGTCCATTCTTCAGGGCGGCGCGCAAGCGCCGGGCCGTACCAAGCCTGCAGCGTGCTCACGCGATGCGAAGCCAGATCTGCGGGAATGGTGTCGATGGCGACGGACCTCAACGATTGTTGCATCATTACACCTCGCTCCCGCCATGCTCCGGTCCGAGGCTCTTGCGCTCGACGACCTGTTTTCTACCCGCCAGGTAAGTAACGCCCTCGGGGCCGTAGCTTTCCGAATGCGGTAATTCCGCCGGCACATGGAATACATCGCCCACGCGGTACAACTGCTCGGCGTCAACGGTGCGAATACGAAGCTCCCCTTCCAGCACCAGCGCCTTCACGTCGTGCGGATGCGTGTGCATCTCCACGAATCCGCGTGTTTCACGCCTGACCGTTGCCGGTTCCGCGAACCCCTCATCGGCAAGACTCCGGATAAAGTCGTCATGCATCATCTCGCGCTCCTTTCTGCGTGTGTGTGCGGACCTCATTATCCGCGCTCAACGCGCCGGCATGACGCAAACGTCAAGATTTCGCAGTTCAATGCTCGAGCGGTGGACACGGGATCATACGGCCGTGCGACTCGATCCCATCTCACTCCGGCTCTTCGTGCGCGTGATCGCGGCGGGCACGATCGCGCGCGCGGCGTGCTGCACGACCTCGACGGCATTTACGACCACGAGCCTGCCACGCGCGCCGGAGCTCCCCGCTGGGAATTAAGCTCGACGCGTAGCATGATATTTGCCTCGCAGAGGCATAGTGCGCATCCTGTAGCCTTCACGCTGACTTGCAAAGGAGTGCTCATGAGAATCACCTGGATGGTCGCGGCACTCGTCGCCGCAACCGCGTCTTTGGCAGCACACGCGCAGCCATACCCCAACCGGCCCATCACGATGGTCGTCCCGTTTGCCCCCGGCGGCATCGCCGATATCGTCGGGCGTCCGCTCGCGGCGGCGATGAGCAGATCGCTAGGCCAGCCCATTGTCGTCGACAACCGCGCCGGCGCCGGTGGCGCGATCGGGCATACGCTCGTCGCGAAAGCGAAGCCCGACGGCTACACGATCCTGACGGCGCTCTCTTCGATCGTAGTGATTCCCGAGGCAGAACGGGTGAACGGCCTGCCGATTCCGTACCAGATGTCGGACTTTGCGAGCATCGCGCTGGTTGCGGCCGATCCAATGGTGCTACTGGTTCCCGCGACGGCGCAGTGGAAGAATCTGCGCGATCTCGTGCGCGACGCGAAAGCGCGTCCCGGCAAGATCGGCTACAGCTCCTCGGGTGTCTTCGGCACCATCCACACGTGCGTGGAGATGCTCTCCCAGGCGGCCGACGCCAAATTTCTCCACGTGTCTTACAAGGGGGGCGGCCCATCCATGGTGGCGCTCCTCGGCGGGGAGGTCGATTTCACCGTGCAGTCGCCCGGTGTCGCGAATCCGCACATGAAGGCCGGCAAGTTGCGCGTGCTCGGCATTTCGTCGCCGGCGCGCACGGCGGCGTTGCCCGACGTGCCGACGATGAAAGAGCAGGGTTATGACGTGGAGTTCTATATCTGGGTCGGCCTGTTCGCCCCGGCGGCGGTCCCGGCAGACGTACGCTTGAAGCTGGTCAGCGCGGTGCGCGCATCGGCCAAGGATCCTGACTTCCAGAAAGCGATGGCAACGATGAATTCGCCGATTCAGTACAGGGAAGGCCGCGATTTCGACACCTTCATCGAAACCGACAGAAAACGCCTGGCAGAAGTGGTACGCAAGATCGGCAAGATGGAATAGGACGGAGGCTTTCATGAAAATCTGCATGTTTCGCAAAGGTCAGGAAGAGCGGCTCGGGTTCGTGGCCGGTGACACCGTTATCGATGCGCTCGCGGCGGTGGGTGAAGGCGCGCGCGAACGCACGTTCTTCGCCGACGGCCTCGCGTTCATCCGCTCGGGCGCGGACGGACGCCGCGCGGCTGAAGTGCTGCTCGCAGACCCACCAGCGCGGGCCCGCCTGACGCTTGCGAGCGTTACCCTCGCTGCTCCGATCCGGCCGTCTACCATGTTTTTCAGCGGCAGCAACTACACGGAGCACAACGCGGAGAAAGCGAACACGCCGATCTCCGGCAAGGAACCGGAGTTCTTTCTGAAGACCGCCGACTGCGTGATCGGCCCCGATGAACCCATCATCTACGACGAGGTGCTCACCAAGAAGCTCGATGCGGAGACCGAGCTTGCCATCGTGATCGGCAAGGCCGGCCGGCACATACCCGTCGAGCGGGCGCTGGAGCACGTCTTCGGCTACACCATCGTGAATGACGTCACCGCGCGCGACCGTCAGGTTCGGCGCAACGACCAGGGCTTCACGTGGTACGAGCTCGGGCGCTCGAAGTGCTTCGAGAGCTCGGCGCCGACGGGGCCGTGGATCGTTACCGCCGACGAGATTCCCGATCCGCAAAACCTGCGGTTGCGCACGCGCATCAACGGCGAGCTTCGCCAGTCGGCCTCGACGCGCCGCATGCTTTTCTCCTGCGCGCACCTCATCCACTTTTTCTCGATCAACATGACGTTGAAACCCGGGATCGTGATTGCGACCGGCACCCCCGGCGGAACGGCATGGTCGACCGACACTGAGCTCGGTGGCAAGTGGATCGGCGGCAGCGGCGACGAAACGCTCGTGCCGGCGAAGGGCTATCTCAAGCCCGGTGACGTCATCGAATCCGAGCTCGAGAAAATCGGCGTACTTCGTAACCACGTCGGAGTCGCGTGACATGGCCAATCTCTCCGATCTTTCTTCGTCCGCCTGCTGGCGCGTGCTGCTGGCGATTCTGGCCTCTGCGACCGCACTGCCGGCTTTCGCACAGCAATACCCCACCCGGCCTATTCGCTTCATCGTGCCGTTCGCAGTCGGCGGCCCGACCGACATCATGGCGCGGCTCGTCGGGCAAAAGCTCACCGAGGTGCACGCGCAGCAGGTGATCGTCGACAACCGCGTCGGGGCGGGCGGCAACATCGGCATCGGCATCGCCGCCAAGGGAACCCCGGACGGCTACACGGTGCTCGTGGTGAGCTCGGCCTACGTCGTCAACCCCGGCCTTTACTCGAAGAGCTCGTACGATCCGACGAAAAGTTTCATCCCCGTCACGAAAATGGTCGCATCGCCGAACGCGTTCTACGTCCATCCCACGGTGCTGGCGAAATCGATGACCGATCTCGTGAAGCTCGTGCAGGCGAGTCCTGGGAAGTGGAGCATGGCTACACCCGGCGTTGGCACCACGCCCGATCTCTCCGCGGGGCTCTTCAAGCTCACGACGAAGCTCGACTATGCGACCGTACCGTTCAACGGCGCCGGGCCGACGGTGACCGCAGTGCTCGGTAATCAGGTTTCCGTCGCGTGCTCGGCGATCACCCCGGCTGTTCCGCACTTTCAGGCCGGGCGGCTGCGGCCCCTCGCGGTCACGAGCGCGAAGCGCTCGCCGACGGTCCCCGACGTGCCGACAATGGCCGAGGCCGGATTCCCCGGACAGGAATCGGACACGATGCAGAGCATGCTCGTGCCGGCGGGCACCCCGCCGGCCATCGTAACCAGGCTCAACGCGGACGTGGTCAAAATCATCACGCACCCCGACATGCGCGAAAGGCTGACCGCCCTCGGTTTCGACATCGTCGCTAGCAGTCCTGAAGAGTTCGCGCGCCAGATCCCGATCGAGATCGCGAAGTGGACGAAGGTCATCAAGCAGGCAGGCATCAAAGTGGACTGAAAGGATTTCCCATGAAAATCAGCGCAGTCAAGACTTCCATGCTGCGCGTGCCGAACGCGCCCCCGGTGTCGACCTACTACAAGGAAAACCGCTACGTCGTCGCGCGCATCCAGACGGACGAAGGCATCGAGGGGCTGGGCTACACGATGCTGGTCGGCGGCATGGTACGAAGAGCCTGTCCTCGCTGACAACATCGAGCAGTGCGCCGAAGTGGCGCGCGCTTTCACGACGCCGATCGCCACCGGCGAGAACGAATACACGCGCTACGGCTTTCGTGATCTGCTCGAAACCAAGGCCGCGCGCTATCTCAATCCCGACATCCACCGCTGCGGCGGCATCGGCGAGATGATGAAAATCGCCCATCTCGCGGCGGCGTACAACGTGAAGATCGCGCCGCATCTGGTGCCGGAGCTCTCGATCCATGTTCTGGTGTCGATCCCAACGCGGCGTTGGTCGAGTTTCTCGCCGGCGCGCCGTCGGAGATGTGGAAAGACCCGACGCAGATCCGCAACGGTGTGATGGCGGCGCCGACCCGGCCCGGCCGCGGCATGGAGTTCAGCGATTTCGCGTTGAAGCGTTTCGTGGAGTAATCGATGGCCATGCGTCTAGACCGCTGGCCGCGGATCATCCGCGAGTCCGGCATCGAAGCCGAATAGCCCAGGGGGATTCGATCGTGAGACTCATCACCTATGCTCCCCGCGCTGGCGAGACGCCGCGCACTGGGGCGCTCCGCGCGAACGGAGAGCGCATTGTCGACATCGGCGCTGCTGCGAGAAGCGAAGGGATACGGCTCTTGCGCCAGCATGCAGGCGCCGCTGACTAGGCGGCCTAAAAGTATCCGCCAAGCGGCTCCCATCCATGCCAGGTCATGGAGAAATTCACTGGCGCGCGCCCTCCACGAAAGGAATGGCCAGCGCGCCATGTAACTTGATGCACTGCTCGGGTTCGCGGAACGTCGGGATTCCGATTGTCATTCGGTCGTGTCCGGCCTTCGGCTGATCGCGATATGTCCTGAATGCCCGGTCCCACCACGGCAGGTTGAATCCGAAGTTGCTGTCGGTCTCCTCGCGATAGATCGAATGATGCACGCGGTGCATGTCGGGCGTGACGAGCAGGAGGCGCAGGAAGCGGTCCATGCCTGAAGGCAGTCTCACGTTCGAGTGGTTGAACATCGACGTCAGATTCAACGCGAGTTCGAACAGGAGCACGGCGACCAGAGGGGCACCGATCAAGAAGATCACTGGCGCCTTGATTAGCATGGAAAGCAGGATCTCTAGGGGATGAAAGCGTGTGCCGGTGGTGACGTCGATATCGAGATCGGCATGATGCATACGGTGCAGGCGCCACAGCACCGGTACTTTATGGAAGATCACGTGCTGCACGTAAATCGCGAGGTCGAGTGCGAGGAACGCGAGCACGATCGCGACGACGGGTGGCAAATCGATCGAGTGCAACAAACCGATCGAGCGTTCTTCCGCTGCAAGCGCGAAGCCGACGGCAGCAGCCGGAAACAATAGGCGAACAAGAAGGCTGTCGATGACCAGGATCGCGATATTCGTTCGCCAGCGGGTTCCTTTCGACGAGACGAGGACGCGCCGCGGCGCGGCAAGCTCCCACATGGCCAGCGAGCCGAATACTGCCAGGAAAGCCCCCAGCCTGATGTACGGCTCGTACCGGATGAGTTCTTCCCCCATCGTGTCACCAGGCCGTTACGGTTGCTCCATCGGTAATCCGCGAACCGCCATTCCGGTAATCCCGCTTCGAGCCTGCGGGGCGAATAGGAAAGTTAACCGCCCTTTTCACGATTCGCGACTGTATCGCCGGTCGGGCGAAGCGGTCAATCGCACGGTGTTGGGTAGATCCCCACTCTCGCTGAGTTTTCGAGCTCTTCATCGGCCCACGGCGGTGCACTTCGACGCTCTTTGACCGGTGAGTCTCAGGCCTCGTTGATTGCGCGCCACACCCGTGCCGGCGTAAGCGGCATGTCGAGATTCTTGATGCCGTGCGGGCGCACGGCGTCGAGCACTGCGCCGACCAGCACCGGAATCGAAGCCGTGCAGCCTGATTCGCCGACGCCTTTGACGCCGAGCGGGCTCACCGTGCTCTTCGTGGGATGTTCTTCGCCGCGGATCTCGGTGATCAGATCCGAGCGCGGCATGTAGTAGTCCATGAAGGTCGCCGTCAGCGATTGTCCGGTCTCCGGGTCGTAAACCACTTGCTCGCCGAAGACCTGCCCCGCGCCCTGCACTACACCGCCGTGTAGCTGTCCTTCGACGATAGCGTGGTTGATGACGACGCCGACGTCGTCGACCGCGCTATAGGAAACCACCTCTGTAACGCCGGTCTCCGGATCGACTTCGACTTCGGCGATGTGACAGCCGTTCGGATACGTCGA
>JBKJPI010000394.1:0-7997 GCA_046595235.1 Burkholderiales bacterium
CTCGAGTTTCCTTGCGGTCATCGTGTCTCTCCCAGGATCGGAATCCGCCTGAACGGCCGATATGCCGGTTCAGTATGTTTGACGCGGGCCCCAGCCGCCTTGATCTAGATCAACCGCGGACGCAGCGCTGAGAGGATCCCATGTCCCCGCAGAGCGCTTGCGCCGCGCTCGCAATGTTCTGATCACATCAAACATACGCGGGCGAGCTGAGGCATCATGCAGATGGCGCGGTCGGCGCAGGGATCGTGCATCAACGCCGGACACCGACGATGGATCAGCACACGGGGAGCACGAGTATGAGCATGAGGATGCCGGCAACCGGGTGTTCGCGCGGGCGCGTGACGGCCGTGGTTCTAGTGGTCGGCACGACACTGTCGCTGTCGGCTGCAAGCGCCGACATACCTGACCCGAGACGGGGGCAGGCACTCTACGAGAATCATTGTCAGTTCTGCCACACGCCGAAGGTGCACGCCAGGCCCAACAAGCTCCCACTCACGCGGAACGATTTGCGCGCTATCGTCAACAACTGGCAGCGGCAGCAGAATCTTGGCTGGGCGGACAGCGAGATCGACGATGTCGTCGAATACCTGAACCGAACGCACTACCGCTTCGCACCCGAGCAGCGGTAGCGGCGGACTGCCAGGCTGGCGCCCGGGCGGCGGCGCGTCCTACTTCACGTCAACGCGTCCGGCCGTTCTTCCACACGGGCTTACATCTTTTCAGGCGATTTCGATCTGCTTCGCCTTAGTCTTCTCGTGCAACGGCAGCGTGAGCTTGAGCACGCCGTCGCTGAACTTCGCCTCCACTTTCGCTTCATCGATCTCGTGCGGCAGCGAAAAACTGCGCTCGACTTTTCCGAAGTAGCGTTCCGAGCGGACGACCTGCTCGCCTTTCTTCTCTTCCTCTTCCTTCTTGACTTCACCGGCGATCGTGACCATCGATCCGTCAACGCTCACGTGTATGTCTTCCTTCTTGACACCAGGCATTTCAGCGTTGACCTCGTATCCGCCATCGCTGCGCGTGACATTCAGCTTGATTTGCACTTCCGGGGCATTGAGGTCCAGGCGCATCGGGCGCAGGAACATGCCTTTGAACAGCTCGTCGATATTCGTCGAAAACGGATCATAGCGGGTGATGTTTGCCATGTTGATCTCCTGGTGAGGTGTATCGCCGCGTCCATGCGGCAATGACCATCGTAGGCCGCATGGCAGCCACCGCTTTTGACCTACATCAACAATCGACGGGTCTGCGCGATCGTCGCCGACCGTGAGAGTGCGCGGGTCCAGTTCAGCGCACGCGTTCATGAGATGCAGATCAAGCGAAAGCGACTGACATGAACGGGATGCGCGGCGCCTTCGCGCGCCGGCTTGACATGGATCAATCCGGGCAAGCCCCATCCGGTCCACATTCGCAGTGCACAGACCGGACGGAGGTATCCATGTTTACCGTGTTGTCCGAGCAGGGTGAAACCACACTTCATGCGATCTATCATCGGCGTTCGGTGAGGGCATATACGCCCGAGCGTCCGACCGACACTTCGTTGCGGGAGCTTCTCGACGCTGCAGTGCATGCGCCAACCGCAATGCACCTCGAACCGTGGGCGTTCGCCCTGGTCCAGGACAGATCGCTGCTGAAGCGCTATTCGGATCGCGCCAAGGCGATGCTCCTCGAGCAGGCCCGCGAGCACGAGCACGGCGCACAGTCTCCGGCAGCCGACTACCGCCCCATGCTTGCCGATCCGTCGTTCAATATCTTCTACGATGCCGGCACGCTGGTCGTCGTCTGCCGCAAGCCGTTCGGGCCTTATGCCGAGGCCGATTGCTGGCTCGCAGCGGAGAATCTGATGCTTGCAGCGCACGCCAAGGGGCTCGGCACGTGCTGCATAGGGTTCGCCATTCCTGTGCTCAATACGCCGGAGGTGAAGCAGGAGCTTGGCATTGCGGACGATGTCGCTGCCGTGGCACCGATCATCGTCGGCTACCCGGCCGGTGCTGTTCCGCCCGTTCCGCGCAAGCCGCCTGAGCTGTTGCGCTGGATCAAGTGAAGCGGCGTGAGGCTGGTCAAACGCGAACGAGGCTCTTCGACACTCGAACACGAGTTCGGCGACATGCGGGAGCCAGACGGCAAGCCATTGACACCGTTGGCATACGCAGCCAGTGCGAGCAGCGGCGTGGCCGTCGGCGAAATCGCCTTCGACGAAGCTTCGGCGCAAGCCCGCCATGCGACCGGTGCGTAGGTCGTTCTGGTGCCGGGACGCCGAGACCGGCGACATCGCCGTGATGCGGCCCGACCCGTGGTGATCGACGGTCTGAGGAACTGGTTCAGCCGCTTTTTGCGGCGACGCCGCGCCCTGAGACATTTTGGGCGGCACCCGCTGGTGGACACGCTGGCCGGCAGCGGCCCGGCGGAAGCGATTCCCGAACATCTCGCAGGCGACCTGATGCTGGTCGCCCGCGAAGACGCCTCGGCAGCCATCGCCCGACTTGAGTCCCACGAAGATGGATTGAACGCGTCGGAATCCGCGGCGCGTCTGGCACGCAACGGCCCCAATGAGGTCGCACACGAGAAGCCGCTGCCAGGGTGGCTGAACCTTTGGTATTGCTACAAGAACCCCTTCAACCTGTTGCTGACAGCACTGGCCGTGGTGTCCTACCTGACGCAGGATGCCAAGGCCACGATCGTCATCGGTGCGATGGTGGTTCTGAGCACGGTCATCCGCTTCGTGCAGGAGGGCCGCTCGAATCGGGCCGCCGAGCGGCTGAAGGCAATGGTCAGCAACACCGCCACGGTGCTTCGCCGGCTACCCGGGCCCGAGTTGCAGAAGACACCCGAAGAAGTTTCGGCCTCCGCTCGGAAACCACCGCCGCGGCTGGAGATTCCCCTGCGCGAATTGGTGGCGGGTGACGTCGTCGTGCTCTCGGCGGGCGACATGATTCCTGCCGACTGCCGCTTGCTCACCTCCAAGGACCTCTTCATCGCACAGTCGGCGATGACGGGTGAGTCATTGCCGGTGGAGAAGTTCGCCGATCGCCGCAGCGACAGCGCCGGGCCGCTCGAACAGGCGAATCTCGTGTTCATGGGCACCAACGTGGTGTCTGGGTCGGCGACCGCGCTGGTGGCCGCCACCGGCAACAACACCTACTTTGGCACGTTGGCGACCCGGGTGACCGCCAACGATCCTGCTCCCAACGCCTTCCAGGCCGGCGTCAACAGCGTGAGCTGGCTGCTGATCCGCTTCGCGGCGGTGATGGTCCCGCTGGTGCTGCTGATCAACGGATTCACCAAGGGCGACTGGCTGGAGGCCTTCCTGTTCGCCCTCTCGGTGGCGGTGGGCCTGACGCCCGAGATGCTGCCAATGATCGTCACCTCGACACTGGCCCGCGGCGCGATACGGCTGTCGCGCCAGAAGGTGATCGTCAAGCGCCTGGATGCGATCCAGAACTTTGGCGCCATGGATGTCCTGTGTACCGACAAGACCGGAACGCTGACCCAGGACAAGATTGCCCTCGAACGCCACATCGACGCCTTCGGCAAGCCTTCGGACGAAGTCCTGAACTTCGCTTTCCTGAACAGTCACTACCAGACCGGGCTGAAGAACCTGCTGGACCACGCGGTGCTGGAACACGTCGAGTTACAGACCGAGCTGAAGCTGGAGCACGATTACTGCAAGATCGACGAAGTGCCGTTCGACTTCGAACGCAGGCGCATGTCGGTGGTGGTGTCGGAGCGTGATCACCACCACGAGCTGATCTGCAAGGGCGCACTCGAGGAGGTGTTGTCCATTTGCACGCGCGTACGAATCGAAGACGGCGCCGCCGCAAAAGATGCGCCGCTCGACGCGACCCTGCTGGCCCGGGTACAGCAGGTCACGCAGGACCTCAATCAACAAGGGCTGCGGGTGGTCGCCGTGGCGATGAAGGAGCTCCCGACGAGCCAGACCACGTACTCGGTCGCCGACGAAGCCGATCTCACGCTGATCGGCTACGTGGCCTTCCTCGACCCGCCCAAGGAGTCGACCGCCGCGGCGCTGAAGGCGCTCGCCGGTCATGGCGTCGCCATCAAGGTGCTGACGGGCGACAACGAGCTCGTCACCGCGCACGTGTGCAGCCAGGTCGGACTGTGCGTGGAGCCCGCGCTGCTGGGCGCGCAGATCGAGGGCATGACGGACGAGGCCCTGGCCGAAGCCGTCCTGACGCACCAGGTCTTCGCCAAGCTCGCGCCGCTGCACAAGGAGCGCATCGTGCGGGCGCTGCGCGCCAGGGGGCACGTGGTCGGCTTCATGGGCGACGGCATCAACGACGCACCGGCGCTGCGCGCGGCCGACATCGGCATCTCGGTGGACTCGGCGGTCGACATCGCCAAGGAGGCCGCCGACATCATCCTGCTCGAGAAAAGCCTCATGGTGCTTGACCTGGGCGTTGTCGAGGGCCGCACGACCTTCAGCAACATGCTGAAGTACATCCGCATGACGGCCAGCTCGAACTTCGGCAACGTGTTTTCGGTGCTGGTGGCGAGCGCCTTCCTGCCCTTCCTGCCGATGCTGCCGCTGCAGTTGCTGGTGCAGAACCTGCTCTACGACATCTCCCAGATCGGCATCCCGTTCGACAACGTCGACGCGGAGCTGGTCACGAAGCCGCTGAAGTGGAGCGCGGGTGACATCGGCCGCTTCATGCTCTTCTTCGGGCCGATCAGCTCGTTGTTCGACCTCACCACCTTTGCCGTGATGTGGTGGGTGTTCGGCGCGAAGACATTGGCGCAGCAGAGCCTGTTCCAGTCGGGCTGGTTTGTCGTGGGTCTGCTGACGCAGACACTGATCGTGCACATGATCCGCACACCCAAACTGCCCTTCATCCAAAGCCGTGCGGCGGCGCCGCTGATGGCGACGACGGCGGTGATCATGGCCTTGGGCATCTGGCTGCCGATGGGGCCGTTGGCCGACTACTTCAGGTTTCATGCGCTGCCGACGACGTATTTCGCGTGGCTCGCAAGCATCCTGCTCGGCTACTGCGCACTGACCACGGTCATGAAGCGCTTCTACATTCGCCGCTTCGGATGGCAGTGACCGTCAACGAAGCATGAGCTCGCCCTGCCCGCCGCCACCGCTCGCGCCCACCCGCCTTCCAAACGAAATGAGTCAGTCTACGGAGACCCGGCACGGCAACGTTGATCGAGATCAACATTGCGCCCGGTTTCCGCACCTCCCGAACGCATGCGTCGTATCTCCGATCAGCTTGCGGATGCCGCCTCGACCGCGCAGCAGGCGGGCGGCTCTGCCGCGTGTAACACGGCGCCCTCGCGCGCATGTGCGCGGTAAGCGGTACATCCTTTCAATCCGAGCCGGTACGCGCGCTCGTACAGCGGCGCGAAATGCGCGAACGGGAAGCGCCGGGGCACATTGAGCGTTTTGGAAATGGCGCTGTCCACGTACGCCTGAAGCTCGGCCTGCATCGCCAGTTGATCCTCGGGTGTGACTTCGTGCGTCGCGACGAACGCGGGCGGCAACCCTTTACCGCCCCGCTGCCGGAACAAGGCACCGGCATAGTCCGTCACCTCCACTTCGCGCACGTCGAGCTCTGCAATCCGCAACCGGCGCAAGTAATCGGCGCCATAGGCGGGCTCCAGAGCGCTCGAGACATTGCCGGCGAGCAGGCTGATCGTTCCGGTCGGTGCAATGGCAGTGAGATGACTGTTACGCATGCCGTGGGTTGCGATCCTGTCGCGCAGGTCCGGTGGCAGGCGCGAGGCGAACCCAGCGGCGAGGTAAGCGTCTGCGCGGAACAGCGGGAAGGCGCCTTTCTCGCGTGCAAGCGCGATCGAGGCCTGGTACGCCGCATGCGCGATCGTGCGCATGAGCCCGCCTGCGAGCTTGAGCGACGCTTCGCATCCGTAACGCAGACCGAGCATCGTGAGCGCATCAGCGAGGCCGGTGATCCCGAGCCCGATGCGGCGCGCGCCGAGTGCCGTATCGTGTTGCTGCGGCAGCGGATAACGCGAAACGTCGTACACGTTGTCGAGCATGCGCACCGCGACCGGCACGATTGCGACGATCGCCCCGAGGTCCAGCCTGGCCCGCTCCGTGAACGGCTCGTGCACGAATCGCGTGAGGTTGATCGAACCGAGGTCGCACGCGCCGTAGGGGGGCAGCGGCACCTCCCCGCACGGGTTCGTCGCGCTGATCGATTCGCAATAGTGCAAGTTGTTTTCGTGCTGCGCGCGATCGATGAAGATCACACCGGGCTCGCCACTGTCGTACGCAGCGCGAGTGATGCGCTCCCACAGCTCACGCGCATCGACGCGTCGCGTTACGTTGACCGTTTCGTGCGCCGACCTGAACGCGAGCTCCCACTCACCCCCGCGCGCGACCGCGGCCATGAATGCATCCGACACAAGCACCGAGAGATCTAAGTGAGGCAGTGCCGCTCGCTCGCGCTTCGCTGCGATGAAGGCTTCGATGTCGGGATGGTCGCAACGCAAGGTCGCGATCATCGCCCCGCGCCGCGCGCTCGTGGATTCGAGCGCTGCGCACATGGCATCCCAGACGTGAAGAAACGATACCGGCCCCGAGGCGCTCTGAGCGGGATCCGACGCGGCGCTGCCTGCAGGGCGCAGCGTCGAGAAGTCGTAGCCCACACCGCCGCCCTGCTGCATCGTGAGCGCACCTTCCTTGAGCGCCTGCGAGATACCTTCGAGCGAGTCATCGACCCGGCCCATGACGAAGCAGTTGAGGAGCGTGACGCGACGCCCTGTTCCTGCCCCCGCGAGCACCCGGCCGCCCGGCAGAAACCGGAAGTCCGCGAGCGCGTCGTAGAACTGATCGGCCCAATGCTCGCGGTCGTGCGCTTCGGCCGCGGCGAGCGCGCGCGCGACGCGCCGCCATGTGTCCTCTATGCTCGACTCAATAGGGCTCCCACCGTCATGCCATCGATACTTGTATTCCCATACGAGCCGAGAGATTTCGGCCGGGAAAGATCGTTCTGATTTCGCAAGTGGCTGCTGCATGAGAGCTCAAGGCATGTTCCGTTGAGTGCGATCGCATGCCGGGTCGGAGCAATGATATTGATGTGAATCAAGTGTCGATGCCGGCTACAGGTATTCCAGCTTCAGTCTCACAGCGCCTCCATCCAGTCGATTAGTTTTCCTGCGAGGCACGCGAATGTTCCCGCGCGCGCCCGAAGACATAACGAATGATAAAGACGCCGTGCCGAAGCGATTTGACGCAGATCAAGCTATGCGCTCAGACGCTTCTGTACCTCATGCTTGAGTGCCACGGTGGAAAGCACGCAATAATCGGTCGCCAGACCGCAGACCTAAACGCTTCACGCCGTGCGCTCTCAACATGCCCGTAAACCCAGTGCCGCTAACTGCGTCTGCGGCGTGGCTTTTTGCTACCGCAGCAGCGGCGTCGCTCATGGCGGTTTGCAAGCTTGCGGCTAGCTCGAAAAGTTGACTCAGATCAATACCGGTGTGCCGGCACCATGCACAATTGAGCATCAGTAGACACGCTCTCGAAGCCTGTGAGGAGACGTAATCAGCCGCGGATGAGCACAACCCTCGCACGCTGGCTCAAAGGAAGCGCAATCGCAATGTTTCCGTCACGAAGGACATGTCTCATGAGATGAGCGAGATGACAGAGCAGATGTCTAAGATGATGCATCGCATGTCCGGTCTCCAAAGCAGGCCGGCTATGAAGGAGACCGAGATGCAAAAGCAGATGGGCCAGATGCGTAAGCAGATGGATGAAATGATGCGCGATCCATCGATGAAAAGCGCCGGTGAAATAGCGACTCGACGCCATAAACCCCTTGGAGAACTCAAATGCGTAAGTTATGGGTAGTCCTGGCAGCGTTAATTACGATCAGCGTTTCCGGCTGCGGCTACAACAGCTTGCAGTCCGGCGACGAACAGATCAAGGCGAGCTGGTCCGAGGTCGTGAACCAGTACCAACGCCGTGCGGACCTGGTGCCCAACCTGGTGAATACGGTAAAGGGCTTCGCCGC
>JBKJPI010000501.1:0-11188 GCA_046595235.1 Burkholderiales bacterium
ACCAGTACATAGGCACCGTCACCGACCAGGACGACGGGAGAAAAATCGCGCGCAGTATCGTAGGGCAGCTTCGGATAAAGGCTCGGATTGATGGCGTGCCCCGCTGCGATCATCAACAGCGTGTGGCCGTCGGCCACCGCTTTCGCCACCAGCTCGGAGCCGATGATGGTATTGCCGCCTCCGCGGTTGTCCACCACGAGATTTTGTCCGAGCTGCTCGCTCATCCGGGGCGCGAGAAGTCTCGCGACAGCGTCGTTGGCGCCGCCCGGCGGGTAGGGCACTACGAGCCGCACCGGCCGCGTTGGAAATTGCTGTGCCTCGGCCGGTGGCGCCGCGCTGACGGCCAGCACTCCGCAGACAAGAATCGCCCATGTCACGCTTTCAGATCTCGGGATTGGCATATCGACTTCCGGTGGGTGGGTTCATGAAGCATGGCTGATCACGCGCCCTGACAGGAATGATCCCGTCATGCCGACGGCCCTCGAATGAGTGCGATTTTGCGGTCAGATTCACGACGCGCTCAGCGCGAATTCCCGCGCGAGTAGCTCATAAGACCGGTGCCGGAGCTTCGGATCGTGCGTCCACGTGACGACGACGAGCTCGTCCAATTCGAGCCGCCCCGCAAGCTCCAGCAACTGCGCCTTGACTTGCGGTGCCGTGCCGACGAACGCTTTTCGACGCATCGATTCGATGCTCGAGCGTTGCGCATCGGTATATGGATAGGCGAGCGCTTCCTCCGGCGGCGCCAGCGCTTCCCGAATGCCGACTTCCCGCAAGATCCTGGAGTGTTCACGCGTGCTTGCGAGGCACCTTGCTTCCTCCTCACTGTCGGCCGCGAGGGCCCACACGCAGATCGTCGCCTGGGGTTTTGGATGCCGCTCGCTTGGCTTATAGTTTTTCCGATAGAGCTCGAGTGCCTGCTCGCAGCCACGTCCCTCTGTGAAGAACCAGGCGAAGGCATAGGGCAGCCCGAAGTGCGCAGCGAGTTGCGCACCGTAGTCGGAGCTTCCGAGTATCCACAGCTCCGGGCTCGTAGGGCCGAGCGGATGCGCCTTGATCTTGTGGAACGCGTGGCGCGGGTCGAGCGGCGAACCGGAGACCCACTGCTGGAGCTCGTACACCTGCTGGGGAAAATCCTCGGCGTTGTTGGTATTCGGATTGAGTGCATACGCCGTCTTCTGATCCGATCCTGGCGCACGGCCGACGCCGAGATCGATGCGTCCCGGCGCAATGCCTTCGAGCACGCGGAACTGTTCCGCAACCTTGAGCGACGAATAGTGCGGCAGCATCACCCCTGCGCTGCCCACGCGGATGCGCGGCGTCGTCGCTGCGATCGCAGCCATCAGGATTTCCGGCGCGGTGCCGACGATGTTGCCGGTGTTATGGTGTTCCGACACCCAGTAACGGTGATAGCCGAGCGCATCGCAGTGCCGCGCGAGTGCAAGCGTCTCCCGGATGGCTGCGTCTTCAGTGCGGCCTTGGGAAGCAGTCGACTGATCGAGGACTGAGAGCTTCATCGGAGACGTGAATGACGGAAAGTCCGATCGTACACGGTCCCATACATCGTCCGAAAGAAAAAATCTACTTTCGGCCGGAACGGCAAGTCAGCACTTCAGGCTTGGGGCGGCCCGGCGCCTGAAGTGTAGAGAGAGCAACGAAGGGTTCCCGGTCTCAAGCTATAGTCGGGCCATGCAACCCATCATTTCGATCAAAAATCTATCGAAGACCTACGCCTCGGGGTTCCGCGCTCTCAAAAACGTCGATCTCGACATCTATCGGGGCGAGATCCTGGCGCTGCTCGGGCCGAACGGCGCCGGTAAGACAACGCTCATCGGCACCATCTGCGGCATTGTTAATGCGACAGAAGGCACGATCGTCGTCGACGGACACGACCACGTGACCGAATATCGCGCCTCGCGTGCGCTCATCGGACTCGTGCCGCAGGAGCTCACTACCGACGCCTTCGAGACGGTGTGGGCGACGGTGTCCTTCAGCCGCGGCCTCTTTGGCAAGGCAGCCAATCCCGCGCACATCGAGAAAGTGCTGCGGGACCTGTCGCTGTGGGAGAAGAAAGACAGCACGATCAGGACCTTGTCAGGCGGCATGAAGCGGCGCGTGCTGATTGCCAAGGCGCTCTCGCACGAGCCGAGCATCCTTTTTCTCGACGAACCAACGGCAGGCGTCGACGTCGAGTTTCGCCGCGACATGTGGGCGCTGGTTCGCGCCCTTCGCGAGAGCGGCGTTACCATCGTTCTCACCACGCATTACATCGACGAAGCCGAAGAGATGGCGGACCGCATCGGCGTCATCAGCAACGGCGAAATCATTCTCGTCGAGAATAAAGCCGAGCTCATGCACAAGCTCGGAAGGAAGCAGCTGAAGCTGCAGCTGCATGCACCGCTGGGGCAGGTCCCCCCGGGACTTGCGGCGTATAACCTGGCACTGGCGAGCAATGGAAACGAATTGATCTACACCTATGACAAGGAACGCACCGGAATCCTGCCGGTGCTGGAAGCGCTGAACGACGCGGGGGTGCGCTTCAAGGATCTGCAGACCACGCAAAGCTCGCTCGAGGATATTTTCGTGACGCTGGTGAAGGACCGCACATGAACACGCATGCGATTCGCGCGATTTACAACTTCGAGATCGCGCGCGCCCGCCGCACGCTCATGCAAAGCATCGTCTCGCCGGTGATCTCGACTTCGCTTTACTTCGTGGTGTTCGGGGCGGCGATCGGGTCGCGCTTTCCCGAGGTCGATGGAATCAGTTACGGGGCGTTCATCGTGCCCGGGCTCATCATGCTCTCGATTCTCACGCAGAGTCTTTCCAACGCGTCCTTCGGGATCTATTTCCCGAAGTTCACCGGCACCATCTATGAGCTTTTGTCTGCGCCCGTGTCCTATGTCGAAATCGTTGTGAGCTATGTGGGGGCCGCGGCGACGAAGTCGATCATTCTCGGGCTCATCATCCTTGCCACTGCGTGGCTTTTCGTGCCTCTGCGTATCATGCACCCACTGTGGATGATCCTTTTTCTCGTGCTGACGTCGGTCACGTTCAGCCTCTTCGGCTTCATCATCGGCATCTGGGCTGACGGGTTCGAGCAGCTGCAGATCATCCCGCTACTCATCATCACGCCACTCACGTTTCTCGGAGGCAGCTTCTATTCGATCGATATGCTGCCGCCGTTCTGGCAGAGCGTGAGTCTTTTCAACCCGGTTGTTTATCTCATCAGCGGTTTTCGCTGGAGCTTCTACGGTATTGCAGACGTAAACGTATTCGTGAGTCTTGCGATGAGTGTTGCTTTCCTTGCAACCTTCATCGCGGTCGTGGCGTGGATTTTCCGCACGGGATATAGGCTGAAGAAGTGACGGCACCTGCGCTAAAAAACCGGTGCCACCCCGTGAGGGGCGACACCGTGAATCGGCTCAGTCATCTATATAGCCGCCGCCGAACGGGAACGGGTCATGCGGCTGAACGACACGGCGGCTGACGCCCCATGTGTCAGACGCATCACCCAGGCGAGCCATGCGATCGGCGCGGGTTTCGAGGGCGAGCAGGTCGAAGCTTGCTTCCGCGTCGGCCGGGTAGGGCGTGACGTCGTTTGCAACGGCGGAACCGACTGCGTTGAGACCGAGTGCCAGAACAGATACTGCGAAAAATTTGCTTTTCATGATGTCTCTCCTTGGGTACGAATTGCGCGTCTTTTGTTGAGTGTCGGGGTCCTGGAGGAGATGCGCTTCAACCTCTGTGGCCCTGATCTTCCGTCGCGTTTGCGACTTCGATGACGGGATCTTAGTGAGCGCAGGCAACAAAAAGAATTAGCTTAAGGACTTACGACGACCGTCATAGGCCGCCCGCAATATGAAGGGCGGGCCGGCGGCGTGACGCGATCTTCGGGCACAATGTGAGCCCTGCCCGTCGTGCAGATTCTCGGAGAGCACATGAGATCGATCAGGCACTTTGTTACTTCGTCCGTCGCCGTGCTGGCGCTCAGCGCCTTCCTGCCTCAACCGGCGGAGGCGAACATCAGATTGAGCCAGCGCGCGTGCCAGACCTACGCGAGCTGGTCAGGCAACCTGGTATGGGCCCGCGATATTGGCGCCGACAGGGAGCGGGCCAGGACCGAGCTCGTCGGGCTCGACCAGAAAACCCCGCTTACGATTTTCGCTTTGATGCTGAGGAACCTCGATACGCTCTGGACGACGACGGCGGATTGGGAATCAGTGACGGTCGTCATCCTTCAGGATTGCATCAACCGGCGCGGGATGTATGACGCGGCGACCTAGAGCCTGCGTCGGCGTGCCGCTTCAATAACCTAAATCGGAGATCTCATGCGCGTGCTTTTTGTAATTGGAATGCTTGCTGTCGGCGTGTCCGGCGTCACCGGTGCGCAGGCCGCCTCGGGTCCTCGTGCCGAGCCGGCCGAGGCATCAGGGCAGGCTGCTTCGAAAGGCTCGGGCCAAGGCTATCCGGCAAGGCCAATCCGGCTCGTCGTCGGCTTCGCGCCGGGCGGTTCAACCGACGTGACGGCGCGGATCGTCGCGGAAAGACTCAGCGCGGCCTATGGTCAGCAGATGATCGTCGACAATCGGTCGGGTGCGGGTGGCAACATCGGCGCGGACATCGTCGCGAAGTCGAACCCGGACGGATACACGGTGCTCATGGCAACGACGGGCGTAATGGCCTTCAATCACTACCTCTATTCGAAGATTCCGTATAACGCCGAAACCGATCTCGCCCCCGTAACGATGGTGGGCTCGCTTCCGTTGATATTGACGGTGCCCGCGTCCTTCCCGGCGAAGACGACGAGAGACCTTGTCGCGCTGGCGAAAGCACAGCCAGGCAAATACTCGTTCGGATCCTCCGGCGTCGGCGGCGCAACGCACGTGACCGCCGAGCTCTTCAAGGCGCTCGCCGGTATAGACATCGTTCACGTGCCGTACAAGGGCAGCGGACAGATGATGGCGGACCTTCTCGGCGGCCAGGTTCAGATCGCATTCGATCAGATCTCCTCGTCGATCGCACATGTGAAGTCGGGCAAGCTTCGCGCGCTCGGCATCACCACGGCGAAACGCTCCGAGCTCCTGCCCGAGCTTCCGACGATCGCCGAAGGCGGCGTCGCGGGATACGAGGCCACCTCGTGGAACGGCTTTGCAGTGAGGGCCGGCACGCCGCGCGCGATCATTGCGCGACTTCAGGAGGACACCCGAAAGGCGATCTTCGAGCCGGCCATCAAGGCGAAGTTCTTCGAGCTTGGGATCGAGCCGATCGGCAGCACGCCGGCCCAATTCGCCGCGCACATCAAAGCCGAGCGCGACAAGTGGATCCCGCTCTTCAAAAAGATAGGCATTCAGCCGCAGTGACCGGCCTCTCCGGGGCGCCGATATTTGCGCCACAGCTCTTTTACATGCCGTATTGATGGCGGCGCAGGCGTCAGTCGCAAGGGCCACCCATGCGGATGCAGTAGTCCTCGGCGCAGGTATCGTCGGAATCTGCGTCGCGTTGCATCTTCAGAAACGCGGTCGTTCCGTGATTCTCATCGATCGGCGGGGCGCCGCGGAAGAAACGTCTTTCGGTAACGCGGGATTGATCCAGCGTGAAGGCGTCTATCCCTACGGCTTTCCACACGATTTCGGCGCACTCGTGCGCTACGCTTTCAATCGCACGATCGACGCGCACTACCATCCTTCGGCGATCCGGCGCCTCGCACCTTTCCTCTGGCGCTACTGGCTGCATTCGCGCCCCACCCGTCATACTGCTGTCGCGCACAAATACGCGAAGCTCATCGAGCATTGCGTGACCGAGCACGATGCGCTTGCTGCGGAGGCGGGTGCGTCGCGTGTTTTCAGACGCAGCGGCTGGCTCAAGGTCTTTCGCACAGAGCGTGAACGCGACAAGCGCTTTGCCGAAGCCGAGCGCGTTCACAGCGAGTTCGGTGTGAACCACCGGTATCTCGACGCTCGCATGCTTCAGGACCTGGAGCCGCATGTCGCGCCGCTGCTCACCGGCGCGCTGCACTACACCGATCCGGTCAGCGTCGACGATCCGCACGGGCTCGCGCAGATCTACGTGAGGCTCTTCGAGCGGCTCGGCGGGCGGTTTGTTCAGGGCAACGCTCACAGTCTCGAGGCCGAAGGCTCGCGGTGGCGCGTGCGCACGGCGCACGGCCCCGTGGTCGCGACGAGTGCGGTCATCGCGCTCGGCCCCTGGGCCGATGAGCTCACGTGCGCGCTCGGTTATGACCTGCCGCTCGCGGTGAAACGCGGCTATCACATGCATTACAGGCCTGCGGGCGAAGCGCGGCTCCATCATCCGATGCTGGATACGGAGCGCGGCTACTTTCTGGCGCCGATGCGGCAGGGAATCAGACTCACGACGGGTGCGGAGTTCGCGCGACGCGACGCGATTAAAACGCCCGTGCAACTCGGACGTGCAGAGCCGATTGCGCGCGATCTCTTTCCGCTCGCCGAACGGCTCGATACCGAGCCGTGGATGGGGGCGCGCCCGTGCACGCCGGACATGTTGCCGATTATTGGCAGGGCGCCGCGTCATACGCACCTGTGGTTCGCGTTCGGGCACGCGCATCACGGCCTGACGCTCGGCGCTGTCACGGGGCGTCTCCTGGCCGAGATGATTACGGGCGAGCCCCCTTTCGTCGATCCCGCGCCGTACTCGGCCGAGCGCTTTCTGAGCTAGCGACAGACAACACCGCAGGCCTGGAGCTCAGTCGCATTGTTCGAACGGAGCGCTCGGAGGCCGTCGGCTTTTCCAAAAAAGAAGGCCCCGCGGGCGTTAGCCGGAGGGGTCGTCTACCGCACAATTTGGCGGGCCCGTGCGCTGGTGCCAGCGGCAGAGTACCCGTCTGCTCGAGGACGCGAGTCATCCCGCGTGACGCACTATCGCGCGAACGACGCTCGGCGAAAGCGCGGAACAGCGCGCTCTTTAAGGTTCTATTCCGGGTTTGAAAACGCGCTGGCCGGAGTGAGGTCGTGCAGGCGCGCAGCGCAACCGCGAGGAATAATTGCTACTCTGTTGCCGTGAGGGTGAACATCGCCGTTTCGGCCCGCGCAGGAAAGTGGAGAGCTGGTATGAAGAAAAAGAGCGTGCTATCAGGCGCGGCTTCGGCAATCTTTCTGCTTGTGTTCGCTAGCGCACAGTCCCAGGAATTTCCATCGAAGCCTGTGCGAATCATCGTGCCCTCATCGCCCGGCGGCGGCACCGACATTCTCGCGCGGCCGCTGGCCGCGAAGCTGACCGAACGCTGGGGTCAACAGGTGATCGTCGACAATCGTCCCGGCGCGGGACAGATGATCGGCATCTCGATCGTGGCCAAGGCACCACCGGACGGCTACACGGTTGTCATGGCCTCGACGCCGCTGGCGATAAACACTGTGCTCTACAAGAAAGTGCCCTACGATCCCATCCGCGACTTTGCGCCCGTCACGCAGGTTGCAGCGATGCCGAACCTGCTTGTGACTCACCCTGCGCTGCCGGTGCGCAACGTGAAGCAGTTGATCGCCCTCGCGAAGGCGAGGCCGGACGAGGTGGCCTATGCATCTTCCGGCATCGGTACCGGACCGCACCTTTCGATGGAGCTCTTCAATTACATGGCGGGTATCAGACTCCAGCACGTGCCGTACAAAGGCACCGGTCCCGCGCTCGTGGATACCATCTCAGGACACGTGCAGCTGCTGATGTCGACTTTGTTGCCTCCGTTGCCGCATCTCAAAACCGGCCGCCTGCGCGCACTTGGCGTCACCAGTACGACGCGCGTGAGCAGCCTTCCCGACGTTCCCACCGTGGCTGAAGGCGGGCTCCCCGGTTACGAAATGATCGGCTGGTACGGGATTGTGGCGCCGGCGGGCACGCCGCCGGCGATCGTCGCCAAGCTTCAGACGGACATCGCCGCAGTACTCCTCGCGCCGGAGACACGCGAAAGGCTTGCGGCAGAGGGCGGCGAAGCCGTGGGTTCGAAGCCGGAGGAATTCGGTGCTTTCATCAAGAGCGAAATCGCGAAGTTTGGAAAGGTCGTGAAAGCCGCAAAGATTCCGATGCAGTAAGAGGCAAGGACGAAGGACGGTATGGAACAAGGTTTGGAGATCCGCGCGACGAGCTTCCTCGGCCAGGCGAGGCAGCTCGTAGTGCCGTACTGGCGCTCTGAAGAAAAAGTTCGCGCGTGGGGGCTTCTTCTGACGATCGTCGCGATGACGCTCGGCATCGTCTACCTGCTGGTGCTCCTGAACGCGTGGAACCGGGAATTTTTCGACGCGCTTGAAAAGAAGAATGCGGAAGATTTCTATGCGCTGATGCTGCGCTTCTCGTTTCTTGCCGCCGTATTCGTGTTTCTCTCGATCTATCGCGCTTATCTGCAGCAGGCCCTGGAAGTGCACTGGCGCATCTGGCTGACGCGGCAGTATCTCGGTGGATGGCTTCGGAACCGCGTGTACTACAGGCTCGAGCTCGACGACCTCGGTACCGACAATCCGGACCAGCGCATTGCAGAGGACCTTCGTCTGTTTACCACCGGCACGCTCACGCTTGGGCTCGGCCTCTTACGGGAGACCGTGACGCTGGTTTCGTTCATCGTGATCCTCTGGAGTGTCTCCGGCCCGCTTGCGGTCGTTCTTTTCGGAAGCCCCGTCAGCATTCCCGGGTATATGGTCTGGGCGGCTCTCCTGTATGCGCTTGTCGGCAGCGCGATCACGTACTACGTCGGCCGTCCGCTCATACGCCTGAGCTTCAATCAGGAGCGGGTCGAGGCGGACTTTCGGTTCGGGCTCGTGCGCATGCGCGAATACGCCGAAGCGGTGGCGTTGTATCAGGGGGAAGACGCTGAGCGGCGCCGCCACCTTTCACGTCTGGAGCGCGTGCGCGAGAACTGGTGGGCAATCATGCGTTACACCAAGCGTCTCGGCGCCTTCACGATCGGCTACAACCAGGCTGCGGTGGTGTTCCCGTATTTCGTGGCCGGGCACCGCTACTTCGCAGGTGAAATTACGCTCGGCGGCCTCACGCAGGTCGCGAGCGCGTTCGGACAGGTGCAGACATCCCTCTCCTGGTTCGTCGACAGCTATGCTGCGCTCGCGAACTGGAAGGCGAGCGTCGATCGGCTTCTTACTTTTCACGACGCGGTTGAGCGCGCAACGGCTGACGCGCAGGCGCGAAGTAGCGGGCGAGTCACGTCGGCAGCGGATACTGCGGTGTCCGCGGAGGTCGAGTCGCTCGCCCTGCCGGGGCAGGGTGGCGCGCAGGGCCGCGTGATTCTGTCGAACGCGCGGCTCGCCATCGGGCACGGCGAGAAGGTGCTTCTGACCGGCGCTTCGGGTAGCGGCAAAAGCACGCTCTTCCGCATGCTCGCGGGCATCTGGCCGTTCGGTTCGGCGCGCGTGAGCGTCCCTGAAGGTGCCCGCCTCATGTTCCTTCCACAGAAGCCTTACATTCCGATCGGCAGCCTGCGTGAGGCTGTGACGTATCCGAGCGCCGCCGCAGACGAGCCCTATTCCGACCCAGCGATCATCGATGCGCTTCGCTCCGTCGGTCTTGAAAAAATCGCAGATAACCTGGACGAAAATCGAAACTGGAGCATTGCGCTTTCAGGCGGCGAGCAGCAACGGCTCGCGGTCGCGCGCGCCCTCCTGCATCGGCCCGACTGGCTCTTTCTGGATGAGGCAACCTCGGGCCTCGATGAATCAGGGGAGAAGCACGTTTACGATCTTCTGCGCGAGCGCTTGCCGCAGAGCGCCATCGTGAGCATCGCCCACAGGCCCGCGGTGGCCGGGTATCACGATCGCAAACTCTCGCTGGTGCCTGACAAAGGCCTTGTGGCATCAGCGCCTGCTTAAGCGCGTCATCAATCTTTTAAGGAGCAGCAAGCGGAATGAATATCAGAACAGTCGTTGCAGCAGTTTGCGCAGTGCTAATCGTGGCGGGTTGCGGCCGGCTCGATCGCTGGTTCGCCGGAATTACCGGAGGCGCGAGCGAAAGCTGCATGCGCGGCGTCCTCTACTATCAGTTCACCAGCGGTGCAGCGCCTGCTTACAAGCCGGACGGATCGCTGATCACGTGCTCGTAGAGACCGTCACGTGCGCGACCTGTTCAGCGCGCTGCTGCAGGCTCGAAGTAATGCTGATGGGAGACGACGACGTGCCGCAGCGATTCATTACGGCGGACGCGTGGGGTGGAAGCGTGATGGACCGTTCTGAGGACGGCTGGTGCGCGGCGCTCGACCGCGACACGATGCTCTGCACGATCTACGAGCGGCGTCCCGGAATCTGCCGGGATTTCGAAATGGGTGGGCGCGATTGCATCACCGAGCGCTCGACTCCGGTTGTCTGGAGTTTGCGTGCGCCCCAGGGATCACGCTGAACGCCGATGCAGCGTCGCTGAATTGAAGTCTTACCTACCGGTTGGCGTCTTCGCCGCTTTCACCGTTTCGATCGATGACTTGAACAAGTCGAGGTCTTTCTCGTAATCCGCGGGATTCACGCGGTTGATCTGTATCCATTCCCTCGAGCTTGGCCGCCCGTTCGGCTGGAACGCCACTACGTCGTCCCTTGAAAATTGAAGCTCGGTCGCCGCGGCTATCGACAGGCGAATCGCTACGCCCTTGCCGTGGATGCACGCGAACATTTTCTTATTGACGAAGTAAGCGGGCAAGCCGGACATGTCACCCGATTCGACACCGGGAATCTTGAGCAGCAAGCTGTCGATCACCGATTTGTGGCCTGGCTCAGGAGAAGCTGATTTCAAAGGTCAGGGTTTCCGTTTACCGGTTGTGGATTCGGGCCGAGTGCTCGAAGCGAGCGAGTCGAGTGTATCGCATGAAGTCACCATCCCGCTCGGTAGCTCGGGCAGGCCCGCGTTGATGCGGCGGAGCGGTCACGCCCTACAGATCGAAATGAACTGAAATCGCAGCTGCCGCGATTACGGCGAGGTCGTGGTTGCCTTCAGCGGGGACGTCGAGCCCGCCTTTGACGAGTTTCACAGTCACCCGACCGTGCGGCAAACTGGCTTTCACCGCGGCAGCATCGACCTGCTCAGGCTTCTGCACGCCGATCGTAACCTCAACCTCCATGGTTTTCGCATCGAGATTGAGCGAGCGGATCAGGCTCAGGGACGAGTGGTGCAAGGCGTCCTGCACGGCGCGGAGCGCGGCCTTCGTATAGTCGCCGCCGTGCAGATCGTTGCC
>JBKJPI010000589.1:0-3313 GCA_046595235.1 Burkholderiales bacterium
GGCACCGGTATAGACGCCGATCACTTCGAGTGGCTCGGTCTTGCTCGAGTTGACCATGAAGCGCTCGACGCCTTTCGGAATGAAGTGCACGTGGCCGCCGCGCACTTCTGCGCGATCGGCGCCGGCGCCAACGATGCCGTGGCCGCTGATGACGTAATACAGCTCTTCGCAGTTGTCGAGCCGGTGCTTGTGATGCACGTCGCCGGGCTGAAGCTTCGCCCAGTACTGCGCGTTCGCACTGCCGTTGTGGCGTCCGATCGGCATGCGAAAGTCGCTGACTTTCCACCCGTCTTTCGAGCTCATCTGCAGCGGCTTCACATCTTGCACGTTAACGAGAATCCCGTCTTTCAGTCCTTCGCTGCGCGCTACCTTCAGATCCTCGTCTGTCACAGAGCCGCGAAATTCATAACCGGTGTCCGGAACGCTTTTTGCGCCCATATAGAAACCGATGACCAGGCCTTCCTCGTCCTTCGATTCATTATGGAAGAAGTGGTCCGACCCCGCGGGCATCAGCCGGCAGTGGCCAGGTCTAATCTCGGTGCGCTCGTTGCGCTGGCCTACGATGCCGCGGCCTTTGAGATAAACCGCGATCTCATCGCATTTGCTGTGAAGATGCTTGGCGTGCGTGGAGCCCGGGCGGAAGATCGAGTGAAAAATAGTGGTCGAGCTTCCAAGCTTCCCGGTGATCGGCAGGCGGAATTCTGAAATCGCCCAGCCCTCTCCCTTCTTCATGTTCTCGGGCACGACATCGTCGACGTGCACCAGCGGGTATTGCAGTGACATCGAAGACCTCGTCGTAGGCAAAGCCTGGATTTTATTGCGGCCCGATGCGATTTACTTCCGGCCCGCCTCGAGAAGAATCGGCGTGGCCTGACGCGCGGGCATAAGCAACGTGAAGCACGTCTTCTCCGCCGTCGAAGTGACATCGAGCCGGCCGCCATGTGCGCGCGCAATCACGGCAGCGATATAGAGTGCGAGTCCGAGCCCTTTCTTCTCCGCCCCGGCGTCAGCGCGCGTGAACGGCTGAAAAAGGCGCTCGATCGTTGCCGGCGGTATTGGCTCTCCCTCATTCGACACGGACAGCTCAAACTTATCGTCGATGATCGTCGCGTCCACTGATACCGGACCCGCGGGGGCGCCGTGCGTCAACGCATTGGCGAGCAGGTTGGAGAGGAGTTGCGCGATACGAGGTCGGTCGCAATAAACCGGCGCGGTCAATGCAACTTGCGCGTCGATCCTTCGATCAGGCCATGCAGTGCGCAACTCGGCAATGACGTGCTCGAGCGTAGGCCAGAGGGGCTCGTCCGCCCCCCGGTTCAGAGGCACCCCGCCCCCCAGGCGCGCACGTGCGAAATCCATGACGTCGTCGATCAGCCCGGCCATGCGCTGGACGCTCTTCTGGATGATATCGACGATCATCGCGCCCTTCTTGTCCAGCTCTGTATGTCGCAAGACCTGCGCACCGACCTGAATCGAGGAGAGCGGGTTGCGGAGATCGTGACCGAGCACCGCGATAAACTCTTCACGTAGCTCAGCGGACTTCTGCGCGTCGATCAGGGCCGCCTCACTTGCCGCGAGCCGGTCCTGTGCATCGATCTGCATGGTGATCAGCTCGGCGAACAGCTTGAACATGCCGGCGGTCTCCGGCGTGTTCACATGCGCGGGCTTCGGATCGAGAGCGCACAGCGTGCCGAAGAAAGACCCGTCGACGCGGAAGATCGGCATGGAGATGTAGCTCTTGAAGCCGTACAGCGCGGGCGTGGGGTGGCCGCAATAGACGTTGTCCTCGGATGCATTGTCGATGATTACCGCCGCGCCCTTGTCACGAACCTCACTGCAGAGCGTCGTCTCGACCTTGAGCTCGTCACCGGACATCATTCCGAATCTGATCTCATCGCGTACGCTACAGGCGATCCACCGCTGGTCCGTCACACGCGCCACTGCGGCGAAGCCCATGCTGGTCATGCGGCACACGACTTCGAGGATTTTAGGGACGGCATCGATGCGGGCAACGGCTGCCACGTCATTTGCAAGCTTGTCTGTCATTGGGCGCCGCCCGCGAGGGGCGTGAGGAGGAATTCGAGGGAGACTTCCCTCAGGTCGCCTCATCCTACCAATAACCGCCGCGAACATCCATTGAGAGGGCGGGCACTACCGCAGCCGGTGACGTCATCAGCGAGGGCCGTCAGGTTATCTCCGACGAGCGCTTTACGGTAATACGTCGACGCCGTCTTCGCGTCCGACTGCACAGGCGATAGCGCGCGCCGACGGCAATGGGCTCGCGATGCTACGATGTGGCAAGCGCAATACGATTGTTTTCAGGTGAAAAAATGGCGACGATGAACGTTGCAATCGCGGGCAGTAGCGGGCGCATGGGACGCATGCTGCTGGAGACTGTGCTGCAAGGGACCGAAATGCGGCTTGCTGCGGCACTCGAGCAGCGCGCAAATGCGACCCTGGGTAAGGACGCCGGCGAGCTGGTCGGTGCGCCCTGCGGCATCAAGGTGAGCGACGATGTTGAAAAAGCGCTTGCCGGCTGCGTCGTGCTCATCGACTTCACACGCCCCGAAGGCACACTCGCTTACCTCGACGCATGCCGCAAGCTCGGGGTGAAGATGGTGATCGGCACTACGGGCTTCAACGACGCAGGTAAACAGGCGATCGCGGACGCCTCCCGCGATCTCGCAATCGCCATGGCGCCTAATTTCAGCGTTGGCGTGAACGTCACATTCAAGCTTCTCGAAGTCGCTGCTAAAGCGTTGGGTGAGGGGTACGACGTTGAAATCATCGAAGCGCACCATCGTCACAAGGTGGACGCGCCATCGGGCACCGCGTTGCGAATGGGCGAGGTCGTCGCGCGAGCGCTCGGCCGCGATCTGGCGAAGTGCGCGATCTACGGTCGCGAAGGCGTGACCGGTGAGCGCAAGGACGACACCATCGGGTTCGCCACCGTGCGCGGCGGCGATCTGGTCGGCGACCACACAGTGATGTTCATCGGCACCGGCGAGCGGGTCGAAGTGACCCATCGTGCATCGAGTCGCGCGAATTATGCGAGCGGGGCGTTGCGGGCAGCGCGGTTCATCATGGAAAAGAAGAGCGGGCTCTTCGACATGCACGACGTGCTGGGACTCAAGTAGCGAGCACGCCGCAAAGTGAAAAAATTCGTCGCAAAGTGCAAACCTACTTTGCGCCGGAACCGCAATTTGAACTGAATCGCTGGCAAAGCCAGCCGATTCGAGCTTGAAACTGCTACGAAACATCAAATGGTATGCATACCATTTGGGTGTTCGTAGCTCTTTCCGCACTTCAGGCG